>JAJQHI010000178.1 GCA_021199825.1 Bacillota bacterium | reverse complement strand
GATTATGACTCGTATTCTGTTCAGGAGCAAACGCTTGTAAGGCTTGAGGACGGAAGCGTTGGCTTGCTCTGTATGGTAGGCGTTGAATATTCGTCAAAGGATGAGTCGGGCGAAGTTTCGCATACGGGTTATGCCGTTACCATTCTCCTTTGCGATTCCTCGTCCGTAACGGAATAACCGTAGAACAATAAAAATAACGGGGGTCGCAAAGTGCGGTCCCCATTATTTTTTGTCCATTTGTCCGAGCGGCGCTCTCGGATGCTCAGACGTGCCACAGCTTGCGTCAGACGCGGCTTTTGCCCCTTGAGGTAAGATATACGCGCGAGAACAAACGTTCGAATTAGCGCATTCTGTGGCTCATATGAACGCCCACATATTCACAGGATAAATTCAGGGAATTTTGCACTCTTAAAAAAGAGGGGAGGATGTGCTTTTTTGCTTGACAGCGAAATGATTATTTTATATAATGTCATCAATTCTCATGGGAGGAGTGAAAAAATGAGCATTTCAAGCGGAATGAATTATGCGCCGACAGGCAAGCCGTCCCCTGTTGTGGGAAAGGGCGAATTTACATTTGCGGCAGCAGCGCTTGACCACGGGCATATTTACGGTATGTGCAACGGTCTTATTGAGGCGGGCGCGTCGCTCAAGTGGGTATACGACGGTGATATCCGCCGTGCCAAGTCGTTTGCCGAAAGGTATCCCGGTGTAAGGGTTGCACGGTGCGAGGATGAAATTCTCAGCGACCCTGAGGTCAGGCTTGTGGCGGGCGCCGCCGTAACAAGCGAAAGGTGCGGGCTGTGTCTCCGTGTCATTTCCGCGTGAAAGGATTACTTCACGGACAAGGCGCCCCTGACGACGCTCGAACAGCTTTCAGCCGCGAGGGAGATGACGGCAAAGACGGGGCTGAAGTATATGGTCTACTACGCCGAAAGGCTACACGTTGAGGCGGCTGTATTCGCGGGTCAGCTCATCGAGTCAGGCGCTGTAGGCAGGGTATTTCACGTTGACGGGTTCGGTCCTCACAGAATCGGCGATCCGGCGTCGCGTCCCGATTGGTTTTTCATAAAGGAGAAGTACGGCGGGATTCTCTGCGATATTGGCAGTCATCAGGTCGAGCAGTTTCTCTTTTACACGGGTGCGAAGGACGCGGATGTGCTTTACAGCGGATGCGCTAATTACGCGCACCCTGACTTTCCGGGGCTTGACGACTTCGGCGAGATGGTGCTTATGGGAGACAACGGCGCAACGGCGCACTTAAGGGTTGACTGGTTCACGCCCGACGGGCTTTCAACATGGGGCGACGGACGCACCTTTATCGAGGGCACGGACGGCTACATAGAGCTTCGCAAATACGTTGACATTGGCAGAAACGACGGGGTCGGAAACCACGTATATCTTGTAAACGGCGACGGGGAGCAGTACTTTGACGTGAACGGCAAGGTGGGGTATCCGTTCTTCGGTGAGCTTATACTTGACTGCATCAACCGCACAGAAAACGCGATGACGCAGGAACACGCCTTTAAGGCGGCGGAGCTTAGCGTCCGAGCGCAGATGGCTGCGGACAGCAGGCACATATAAAATAAAACAGAGGAGAGAAAAAAGCATGATAAACGCAGCTATTGTAGGCACGGGCAACATTGCGCCCGCTCACATTCAGGGGCTTCTGACATTCCCCGAAAGGTGCCGCATTGTGGCACTTTGCGATATTTACCCCGAAAAAGCTGAGGCGATGAAGAAGAAATATAACCTTGACTGCGAGATATTCGACGACCACAAAAGGATGCTTGAGTCAGGGCTGAAGATTGACGTTGTGCATGTATGCACACCGCCGTATGTTCACGCGGAAATCGCGATAAATTCCATGAATTCGGGGTGCAATGTTGTCGTTGAAAAGCCGATGGCAACGTGTCTTGCGGAATGCGACGAAATGCTTGAGGCTGAAAAGAAAAACGGCGTCACCATGGCGTGCATTGCGCAGAACAGATTCAGAAATTCGATTTACAAGATGAAAAAGGTCGTTGACAGCGGGCTTTGCGGCAAGATATGCTGCGCGCACATAAATTCATTTTGGTGGCGGGGTCACCCGTACTATGATTTGTGGTGGCGAGGTCTTTGGGAAAAGGAGGGCGGCGGTCCGACGCTGAACCACGCTGTTCATCATATCGATATGCTCAACTGGATAAAGGGCGAGCTGCCGGCAGAGGTTTCGGCTATGCTCACAAACGTCATGCACGACAACTCCGAGGTTGAGGATTTGTCTACAGCGCAGCTGAGATACGGCGACGGCTCGCTCGCGGACGTTATCAGCTCCGTCGTTCATCACGGCGAGGAGCAGGGCGTGACGCTTCAGTGCGCAAACGCGAAAATTTCGGCACCGTGGAGTGTTGTCGCTGAGGTGAGCCGTCCGAACGGCTTCCCCATTGACGGCGGAAACAAGGAGCTTGTGGATAAAATCCGCGAATACTACGATTCACTTCCCGATTTGAAATATAAATACCACACAGGCGAGATAGACGACATCCTGACAGCGCTTGAGACAGGCAGCAGACCCATGATAACAGGCAGGGACGGCAGAATGACTGTGGAGCTTATCACGGCTATATATAAGTCGGGGTGCAGACACGAATACGTAAAGCTTCCCCTCTCCTCCGATGACGAGTATTACACATTTGAGGGGATACTCAAGGGAGCCGTACATTTCAACAAGAAAACCTCAAGCGTTGAAAACTTCGACGACGGAAAAATCACGCTTGGAAGCAGCTACTGAGAACAAAAATATACCCGACCAATAAAGTCGGGTATTTTTTGTTATGTATGAAATCAGATTTTGACGGTCCAGCCGAATTTGTCGGGCAGTCTTCCCCACTGGATTCCCGTAAGCTCATCATAAAGCTTTTGCGAGATAGATCCAATTTCGCCGCCGTTGATGACTATGCTCTTTCCGCTGTCGTTGAGCTCGCCTATGGGCGACACGACCGCAGCCGTTCCCGTTCCAAACGCTTCGTCGAGCTTGCCCGCTGCATGTGCCTCGAAGAGCTCCTCAGCCGTCACCTTGCGCTCGGTGACCTTTACGCCCCATGAGTGCAGCAGCTCTATTGAGGACGCGCGTGTGACGCCGGGAAGGATATTTCCGTCCGTAAGCTCAGGCGTGACAACCTCTCCGTCGATTACGAAGAAGACGTTCATCGAGCC
>JAJQHI010000044.1 GCA_021199825.1 Bacillota bacterium | reverse complement strand
GTTATTTCAAGTTTGAGCGTTAAAATAAAATAATACGGGCAGCATCGGAGGTTTTATTTCATATTCGCTTGATAATTTGAAATAATGGTGGTATAATATAAGCGTTATCTCAAAAATGAAGCCTGAATCGAAGAAAAGGGTTATTCAAAATGAAAAACCGTGCAGGATACTATAAGACAAATCTGTCAGGTCAGATGGCATACAGCTCCTTTGTCCCATCTCCCCTGCCTCCAAACCCGCCCATAGTGCTTTCAGATGAGACGATAAGACTTCTCGTTGCGGCAAACTCAAGAATCTCATCACTTGAAAGCATATCAACGCACATTCCAAGCATGAAGCTTTTTATATCGATGTACGTTCGCAAGGAAGCGCTGATGTCATCTCAAATTGAAGGCACGCAAGCAACACTTGAGGATGTGCTTGACCCAACAATTGACGAAAACGCAAACAGGGATGCAGCTGATGTGGTGAATTACGTCAGGGCAACGGAACACGCAATTGAGAGAATGAAGACTCTGCCGCTCAGCTGCCGTCTTATAAAGGAGATTCATTCGGTCTTAATGCAGGATGTGAGAGGGCAGGAGAAAAATCCGGGAGAGTTCAGATATTCGCAGAACTGGATAGGCGGTCAGGGGAGCACACTCAATAATGCCAGATACATTCCACCCTCACCAGAGGACATGGAAGAGGCTATGTCGGATCTTGAAAAGTATATCAACACACAGGATGACACTGACCCGCTCATTCGCGCAGCGCTTATTCATTATCAGTTTGAAACGATACACCCTTTTCTTGACGGAAACGGACGCGTCGGAAGGCTTTTGATTGCGCTATATTTGATGGATGTGGGTCTGCTCACATCCCCTGTGCTCTATATTTCGTACTTTTTAAAGCGCAACCGCGTTGAATATTATGACAGAATGACGGAGGTAAGGTCAAGCGGCAGCTACGAGCAGTGGATCAATTTTTTCCTCTCGGCTGTCATAGAATGCGCAGAGGATTCAGTGATAACAATCGATGAGCTGACCGCGCTGCACATAAAAAACACGGAAAAAATATTGGAAATGGGTCGTTCAGCAAAAAGCGTTGGGGCTGTTTTTCAATATCTTGAGTCAAATCCGATAATAGAGATTCGCTCGACCTCTACCGCGCTTGGGCTGTCATACAATACAGTATCAAATGCTGTTTCAAAGCTTTTGGACGCGGGAATTTTAGTCAAATCGTCAGGCAACTCAAGGGGGAGGACGTTCTCATATGAAGAATATCTGTCCGTTCTGAGGCGCGGGACTTAGGCGGATTTTGCGTTATCGGGACGCTGCACCAGACCATACTCAGTTTTTAAAAAAACACGGGTTCGGAAATGCAATTTCGAACTCATAATACCGCAAAAAGCTTCTTCTGAAGGGGAATAAGCGGTAATTCAAAGAAATAAAGAACGGCGTCACGCAAATCCGCGATGCCGTTTTTACATTATCTTATCATTATACTCCACCTAAAACAAGTGCATGTGCCATTCTTAAAGGTTTTTGAAAGAGGTCAGGGGAAAGCTTTTTGAAAAAAGCTTTCCCCTGCTGTGGTTTGACTTATTACTCGTCGCCCTCACCATCATAATCGATATCCTCATTGAGAATTTCATCGAAAATCTCGGCTACATGGTCAAATTCATCGTCGTCCGTTATTGTTGTGAGGACTTCCTCACCGTTTTCATCCTCTTCAAGCTTGAGAATGACATATTCCTCGTCATTGTCAACGGGAACGAGAGCATAATATGTCTCCCCGTCAACCTCAGTCTCTCCTATAAGCTCATAATCGGATTCTTTTCCGTCCTCATCGGTGAGTGTAACAAAATCACCTTCGTTGTATTCTTCGTCTGCCATCTGCGGCTCCTTTCAAATTTCATTGGTGCTCATGTATCTTACTATATCTCTTCGGCTTTGTCAATACAATTCTGTCACATCGGTTGTAAATTTATTCGTAACGAGACGCGGAAACAGCATTATTCACCCGCTTCCCTTTTTGCGTGCGCACATATATCGGACATTGGGCACACGCCGCACATGGGCGCTCTCGCCCGGCACACGTCTCTGCCGAAATTCACAAGCCTATGGCAAAAGTCAGACTGCTTTTCCGTCGGCACAATTGCCGAGAGGATATCCTCGGCGCGCTTTGGGTTTTTCATATCCTCAGGATATGCACCGAGCCTGCCGCATATGCGTATGCAGTGAGTATCGGTGACAATGCCGCCCTTACCGTATACATCGCCTAAAATCAAATTCGCGATTTTTCGTCCCACGCCCGACATTGAAAGCAAATCCTCCATCGTATCGGGAACGCGACCGCCGAATTTATGTACAACGTCATATGATATTGATTTTATGTCATGCGCCTTCACGTGATAAAGCCCGCAGGGGCGAACGTCCTCCTCAAGAGCCGTTATATCAGCCTCTGCCATATCCTCCGCTGTCGGGTAATGGACAAAGAGCGTCTCACTGACGATATTCACCCTTTCGTCCGTGCATTGTGCCGACAGGCGAGCCATTATCAGAAGCCGCCACGGGTTGACCCCGTAATCAAGCGAGCATATGGCGTCAGGGTAGAGCTTTTCCAAAATATCGAGCGCCGCGAGTATTGTATTTTGTGCGCCATCATTCCTCTGCGAGTATGTCATCGCCCGTTCCGTCCTCACTTTCATCGCTGTAATCAAGGTCAAAGTATTCGGCGAAGACGTTTCGCACCGAAAGACCCGCGTACGCGCCCTTTGAGCCGTGCTCAATTATGCATGACGCAACAATTTCGGGGTCATCAAACGGCGCAAATCCGACGAACACGGCGTTGTCGCTTCCTGTGGAGCTGACCTGTGCCGTTCCCGTTTTTCCTCCGACCTTTATCGGAAAACCGTCAAAGAGCGTCGCTGTCGTTCCCGACTCGACAACCGTCTGCATCGCGTCGAGAATTATCTGCACGTCATCCTCGGATATTTCAATCGAGCTCATGACGTATGTTTCCGTTTCGTATACAATATTGTCCGTGCCAAATTCCTTCACACAGTCAAGAATATGCGCATTGTAGCGCGTTCCGCAGTTAATGAGGGACGCCATATAAACCGAGAGCTGAAGCGGCGTGAAAAGGTTATCAGACTGTCCTATCGCCGCCGCGAGCGTATCTCCGGGCGCCCACGCGTCAAGTCCGCTTTCCTCACGATATTCCGGTCCCGCAAGCACTCCCGTCGATTCGGAAAGCTCAATACCCGTCGACTCACCAAGTCCGAAATTCCTGCAGTAATAGTTCATGGTATCAATTGTCAGAAGGCGGCCGAGCTCATAAAAGAAGTAGTTGCACGATACCCTTATCGCCTCAGAGATATTTATCTCGCCGTGTCCGTGACCGCTGCTTACATAGAGCCAGCAGCGCGGAGTATATCCGCTGTCAGCGTAATACTCATATATCCCCGTATCGTCTATCAGGGTATCCACGGTAACAATTCCCTCTGTCAGCGCTGCCGCGGCAACCGCGGGCTTGAAGGTTGAACCGGGTGCGTATGTGCCGTTCAGGGCGCGGTTATAGAGCGGCGCCGACTCATCGGCGTAAAGCTCCGACGCGTTTTCACTGAAGGTGGAAAGGTCATATGTCGGGTACGACGCGAGCGCCAGAACAGCGCCCGTTTTGATGTTCAGAACTGTCACCGCACCCGCGTCCGCGTCCTCTCCGACAAGCTCATCGTCTTTAGTCTCCGCCAACGCGTGAATATAATCTATGTTGTCCACAATCGCCTGCTCCGCGACCTTTTGCAGCTCAATATCTATGGTTAGGTATACGTCATAGCCCGCCTTAGGCTCTGTCGTCACCTCCATACTGATGATATTGCCGTATTCGTCCTCTGTTATTGTCATCTTCCCGTCCTCGCCGTGAAGATATTCCTCAAAGACCTGCTCTATTCCCGAAACGCCCACTATCGCGTCAAGGCTGTATCCCAGCTCGGTATAATATTCAACATCAGCAGACTGAATTTTTCCCGTGCGTCCCAAAATATGCGACGCTACGCCCGGCTCGCAGTATTCCCTTTCCGCAGCGACAGAAACGGTAAAGCCGCGCAGTCCGCCCTCAGACAGGTACGTCACCAAGGCAATATCGCCCCCTGAAGCTATTGTATAAGGGTTGAGGGATGAAAAATCGTGGGCTTCCATGTCATATCGCAGGCGCAATAAGTAATCGGCGGTTTCGTTGTCATAAAGGAGATTTCCGTCGGAATCAAGTATTCCGTATCTGTACGCAAGCTCCTCGATTATATCGTCAAGGGACACGGCGAGGGTCGTCTCGCCGTCATCAGTAATGTAAAGCCAATCGAGAAGGGCAGATGAGGATATCGCCTCAACGTAGCTCGAAAGGTAATGGGAATGAGAGTCTGATTCTATCACCGTGCCGAGCTCGGATATGCCCGTGTTTGACAAAAGGCGCGTGAATCTGTATGTATCGGACGTGCTCTCGAAAAACTCCTCATTCAGCGTATATTCGGGATATGTGCCCGTACCGGGAAAGGCTATCTCCGTGAGCGTATATTCAGCGCCTGAATTGACGATTTTTTCGTAGATTTCGAGAAGGTTTTCGTTTTCGGTCTCGTTTGATGTTGTATCAAGCGTACCGTTATCAAGAAGTATGCTGTAGGAATAGCTGTTTACAACCAAGGGCGTACCGTTTGTATCGTAAATTTCACCGCGCTGAGCCTGTATTGTGACGGTGCGGGTCACAGTCGTTGTTGATACGTATTCATAATAATCCTGATTGGCGATTTGGATATTTATAAGTCTTGCCGCGAATATCACGGCAATAACTATAAAGAGCGCCGCCAGCGAATAAAGCCTGACTGTGTGTCTGTATTCCATCTATATCCTCCTTCTGTGATGTTTGATGTATATAGTCATTCCGATACGGACGTGTCGGCTTCGCTCTCCCTGAATATGCGCCATATCGGGTATAGGAGCAGTACTGGTACGGGAGAGGTTACGAGTGTTGACAAAAATTCAGGAACAAGCACGCCTGAGAATACTGTCATAAGGTCAAAGGAAGACCACGAAAGCGCCACCTCAATGAGGGTGGTTATCAGTCTCACGGCGCACGAGACCAAATCAAGCATTATGAAAAGCGGGACCGAGCGGCTGTAGTAGTCGGCAGTGACAGCGCCGCAGAAATAGCCCACAAGCATATATACAATGGGCAAAATCGATATACCGACGCCGCCCATAATGCCGGACAAAAAGCCGACCGCGGCGCCGAATATCGCTCCCGCCCTTTCGTTTTCGTAAAAGCCAACCGCGGCGGCGGCGATTATGAGTATGTCGGGGGTGCTGTCAAAGGCGCGGATTCTGCTGAAAAATGAGGTTTCGAGCGCCAAAAATAGCAGTCCCGCCAAGGCGTAAAGCACGTATTTGACAATTTCGGATACGGTTACGCCTGAGTCGAGCTTTTCACCGACAACAGTCTTTTTGCCGAAGCGTATGCCAAGACCGCCGAACCGCTCACCCTTGACACGCGCTTTTTTTTCGCTATTCCGCAACTGTTTCATATGATTTTATCACCATCACCCGCGTGAGGTTCTCAAGATCCGCCGACGGACGAACATATGCCGTTATCGTTCTGCTGTATTCGTCATACTCCACCGATTCGACGTATCCTATTACAAGACCCCTTGGGTATATGCTGCCAAGCCCGCTTGATATAACGCGATCACCGACAGCCACCGCCGAGTCTGCCGAAAGGTATGTCAGCTTGCAAAGCCCCTCGGTGCGCATCTCAAAATCTCCCTCAAGCAGTCCGAGGTCGCCCGTCGCCTCAACGCAGGCACCGACCGACGAGGAGGATTCGAGTATGGTGAGGACCTTGCACCAGTTTGTGCCGACCTCCGTGATGTATCCGACAATTCCGTCTGAGGTTATGACGGGCATATCCTCAGTAATTCCGTTTTCCGTGCCGACATCAAGCGTAAATACGGTCATGTAGTTTCCCGTTTCGCGTCCGACTATATTGGCGACGGTCAGGTCGTAGTCTGTATGCTCCCGCGCCAGCTCAAGATAGTCCATAAGCCAGTCGTTGAGCTCCTCTATTTCCTCTATGCTGTAGTACTTCTCCTCAAGCTCCGCGAGCTGCTCCTTAAGCTCCTCATTTTCAGCCTTCAGTCTGTCATAATCGGTAAAATAGCTTGTAAACCCCTCGACCGCGTCCGTCACCAAGGTAACGGCGGAACGCAGAGGAGAGGTCAGCGTCATAACGGCGTTGTCAACATAGCCGCCAAGTCCCATTATTGAGAGCACGGACGGCACAATGACGAGCGCCAGAGCCACGCAGAGCATTATTATGAAAAACTTGTTTTTCAAAAACTTCATGGAGAGTGTGATACCTCTTTTGGGGAAAGATTAAATCCGCAGCTTATCTTGTGCGGTACTGCGTCGCGCCGGGAAATTTGTCCTCGGACTCAAGCACGCTTTCTATTCCGAGAGCCACAGCGTCAAGCGGACGTCTCGGCTTTATCACGCGGATCCCGGTCAGCTGTGAGAGAAGAATATTGAGTCCGCCCAAAAGCGCGCCTCCTCCCGCGAGCATGATTCCGTTATCGTATATATCGCCCGAAAGCTCCGGCGGGGTTGATTCGAGCGTCGCGGAGAGTGCGTCCACTATGTGCGTTATCTCCTCCGATATTGCCTCGCGGATATTAGCCGAATTTATTGTAACCGTCATTGGAAGCCCTGAGAGAAGGTTGCGTCCCCTGACCTCGCGCTCACCCCTGTCGGCTGCGGGGTGAATGGAGCCTATCTCCTTTTTGAGGCGCTCCGCCGTCGCCTCGCCTATGAGGATATTGAATTTACGTCTCATGTAATTGACAATCGCCTCGTCAAGCTCATCCCCCGCTACACGAAGTGAGTTTGAAAGCACAATGCCTCCCAAGCTTATGACAGCCACCTCCGTGGTACCGCCGCCTATGTCAATTATCATATTCCCGCGTGGGGACTCGATTTTCAGTCCCGTGCCTATTGCCGCCGCTATCGGCTCCTCAATCAAGGCAACGCTCTGCGCGCCCGCCTCAAGGGTCGCGTCCTCAACCGCGCGCTTTTCAACCTCCGTAACGCCGTAGGGAATGCATATTACCACCTTAGGACGGGTAAGCATTGTGTTGCCCGACACCTTTTTGAAAAATTGATGCAGCATTGCCGCCGCCACGTCAAATTCGGCGATAACACCGTCCTTGAGCGGTCTCATCGCCGTGATTGAGCCGGGCGTTCTGCCTAACATCCGCTTGGCGTCCGAGCCTACGGCGACAACCTTTCCCGTGCGTGATTCTATGGCGACAACTGACGGCTCGCGCAGCACTATTCCCTTTCCCTTAACACATACTATGGTGTTCGCCGTTCCGAGATCTATTCCTATACTTCTGCCCATGATTATATGTAAAGCGGTCGCCGCAGAGCGGCGCCGCAATGCCTCCTCAGTTTTTATTTTGCACTGATATTTGTGAATACGTCTATTTCCGCGTTTGAAAGAAGCCTTGCGCTTTCGCATTTCGGCAGTCCGACAACGGCAAAATAATCACCCTCAACGCGGCTGACAAACGCGCCTCCCATGCCCTGTATTCCGTATGCTCCCGCCTTGTCAAGCGGTTCTTTTGTTTTAATGTACGCACATATCTCGTCCGCCGTCATCTCACGCATACTGACGCGGCACATCACGGCGGAGGTTTCCTTTGTGATTACGCCGCCGTCAGAGCCGACGGAGGTGACAGTCACGCCCGTTATTACCTCGTGTACCCTTCCCGAAAGCGTCCTGAGCATGCGTTCGGCGTCCATCTCATCCTTCGGCTTGCCGAAAATCTCCCCGTCAGCCGACACAACCGTGTCGGCGGCGAGTATTACATGCGGCTCGCCGTCAGGCATCAGATGCGATATTGCCGCGTCCGCCTTGCGGGCTGAGAGTATTTTGACCGCGGTGCACGGACTTATCCCGTCCTCAAGCGTTTCATCGGCGCCGCACGGGAGAATATCAAAGTCAAGCCCCAGCTGTCCTAAAATTTCGCGTCGGCGCGGTGAGGACGAGGCTAAAATGAGATTTTTCATTTGATGCCCGTCGATCCGAATCCGCCGGCGCCCCTTTCCGTATCGGAGAGGCTATCGGTTTTTGATATATTGGCGATAAGAACGGGCAAAAACATCATCTGCGCGATTCTGTCGCCCGCATGAACGGTGAAGTCCTCCACGCCCTGATTTAAAAGTCCTACGCATATCTCGCCCCTGTAATCGGAGTCGATGACGCCAATTCCGTTGGCAAGCCCGATTCCGTGCTTAAAGGCAAGTCCGCTTCTCGCCGATATTACGGCGACGGTTCCTGTCGGTATTTCAAAGGCAAGCCCCGTCGGAACGGAGCGAATCTCACCTTTGGGGATTACAATATCGTCCTCACCCGCGTATCTTAAGTCAACCGCTGCCGAGCCCGATGTCTGATATTCGGGCAAAACGGCATTCGGGCGAAGCGCTTTGAATTTTACATCTATCTTTTCCATGCATCTGTTCCTTTTTATTTTATTCGCCGCACACCTCTCGTAGGCGGGGTGTGATTTTCATACGCGCAAATCACAGCATCAACCTCAGCGGGCGATTCCGTCGTAAACATAAAGTAGCGCACAAGGTCCTCACTTTCGGGGATTGTATCCGCCGTATATACGGGGACGCTGTTATATATTATCGTCCTGCCGCCGAAAATCCCGCGAACAGGGAATTTGACTCCAAGCCTATCCGTGAGCGCAAAGTCGTCCTTGTCCCCGCCGCCAAGCGTTTTGACAATGCTTCTTTCCGTTGTCATTATCGGTATTCTGCCGTATACGATAAGGGAGGACGGCACATTTTCCGCCGTGCTTTGAGCCCTACGGTATGACATTTCAGGTGAGAGGGTGACAAAATCAAAGCCCAAATCAAGGACTGACCCAGCCGCCGCGGTGCTGTTGACGTTAAATCTATATCCCGCAATGAGGGTGAGATTATACTCCGACAAAAGCGCAGTCTGACCGGTGCCAGACAAAAGCGCGTATTCCGCGCCCGCACTGACCGCCTCCGAAATCATCATGCGTACCTTCTCCGTTTCGTCGTCGAATATATAAGGCGGCATAACAAAACCATTTGCCGCGTCCGCGTTTTTCGGGTACACATCAAGCGGCAGAAGGCAAACGTCAAAATAAAAGCGCGCCTTTGGCGTTATCAGGTCGGGTGAGGCAAACTCACCGACTCTGCGGCATTTATGCGCATTATGAGGTTTACCGTCCGACACATCGGGCACACCGACAAACGTTCCGACATTTTCGCGGGTGCGCGTCAGCGCCGCCGAGAGCTTTTCCGCGGCATTCCGCCGCAGTGCATTGAGAGAGGACATTTTCATACAGAGATTCGGCTCAACGGTGGTCTCTTCCGCCGTTTCATCCGTCACGCAAAAGCCCGTGCCGCCGAGCTTTGAAATTCTCAATGACACGCTTTCCTTTGTGAGCGGCTGGGTTCTTGCCTCCTCCGGCACATCTCCCGTCACGCAGACGGTCACGCCTCTCGCGGTATATGAAAGCAAGGACGGGACATCCTTCTTTATTTCGCACCTCAAGGCGTCAAGCCCGACATCGGGAATAGGCGGGATAACGATTTTAGACTCGGCAGCCCGCGTCGCCGATTTATCGTTTTCGCGGCGAACACCAAGCATTTTTTCAGGTGCTGTCCTCACGGATTTTGAAAAGTATCCGTCAGTGAAGCCTGAGCGTGAAAAGAGTCCCTCAAGCCGTCTGTTTTCCTCGGCTGTGGCATCGCGCCCCTCGTCAATGCATTTTCTGTAGACGGAAGTAACGCCGTACACGTATTCGGCGCTTTTCATGCGACCTTCGATTTTGAAGGAGGCAACTCCCATATCCATAAGCTTTCGTATGTGAGAGGAAAGACACAAATCCTTTGTCGAAAGCGGATAGCTGCCGTTGTAGCTCATTCTGCACGGCTGCGCGCATTCCCCGCGGTTTCCGCTGCGCCCGCCCAGCATATAGCTCATAAGGCACTGCCCCGAAAACGAGACACAGACAGCGCCGTGAATAAATGCCTCAATTTCAATTGGAGAGTGCTTTGTCAGATACCGAAGATTGTCCTCCGACAGCTCCCTTGGCGCTACCATACGCGAAAAGCCAAGCCTTGAAAGGGCTTCAGCGTCATATACGTTTGCGGATGATGTCTGAGTTGACGCGTGAAGCTCGATTTCGGGTATTATGCGGAAAAGCGCTGACGCCAGACCCAAATCCGCAACTATAAAGGCATCAGCACCCGCACGGTAAAGCTCATGCGCCGTGCGGCAGGCGGAGTCAAGCTCGCGGTCGTATACAGCGGTATTGAGCGTGATATACGCACGTTTGCCGTAAAAATGGCAGAGCTTTATCGCGTCCTTCGCCTCATCGAGCGTAAAGTTTCCGGCGCCCATTCTCGCGTTAAATTCGTGAACACCGAAATAAACCGCATCAGCCCCCGCAGAGAGCGCAGCCGAAAGCGCTTCCCCGCCGCCCGCAGGCGCGAGCAGCTCAGGGCGATTTATCGTCCTCACGTTTTATTCTTTTTCGTCAGTCTCGTTATTTGCGGATTCCGCGCTGCGGCGCAGCGTCTGGTTTTCAGCCTTCAGGCGATTGACGTTCGCTGTATAAAGCGCAACCTGAGCCTCAAGGTTTTTCACCTTTTTCTCAAGACGAATCCTCTCGCAGTCATATTCGAGTGCTGAGAGAAGTGCCGCCTCAAGCTTTGTGCAGTGCGGATTTTTGGACAGCATTGCGCTGAGCTGTGCGTTGAGCTCGTCCACAACGAATCTCACAAAATCCTCATTTTCATCAGTCTTAACCGTCATGGCAATATCGCCGATTTCAATATCATACTTGTCCATTTTCATGTCCTCCGTGCATTAAAAATTCCTAAGCCTTGCATCACTGAAAAAATCACTTGAAATCCCCCGCCGCATGAGATATAATATCATATACGCGGACAGTCATGTGTTCACTTTATGGTGCTCACTATTATTATATAATATTTGCGCGCGCTTTGGAATAGATTTTGCGAAAATTTATCGTGAACTAATTCGCAAAAGTCGGTTTTTTGGGGCACGGCGCGGAAGCTCGGAGGGAAAACTTTCATATATGGAGAATTATAAGCGTGTCATTTTATGCAAATACGGCGAGGTTGCGCTCAAGGGGGTGAACAAGCCGAAATTTGAAGAGCTGATGATGAAGGATTTGCGCGAGCGCGCCGATAGGATAGGCAAATTTGATATTTATTCGGCGCAAAGCACTGTTTATATTGAGCCGCAGGGCGAGGAGGACGACATTGACGCAATGCTTGACGAGGCGTCGCACACATTCGGCTTTTCCGCGCTGACGCTTGCGGCGGTCGCAAAGAAGGATATTGACGACATTATCAGGGTGGTAAAGGATTACACGGTGCCGACGCTTCCCGCGGGCAGCTCATTCCGCGCTGACGCAAAGCGCGCCGATAAGACCTTCCCGATGAAATCCCCCAACATTGCCGCGAAGGTCGGTGAAGCTATTCTTGAGGCGTCTCCCACACTGAGGGTCGACCTGCATACGCCGGATAATTATGTAATGGTTGAGATACGCGAGCGCGGCGCGTACATTCACAGCACCCAAATCAAGGGCGCGGGCGGAATGCCGAGAAATTCCAATGGGCGCGGGATACTTCTGCTTTCAGGCGGCATTGACAGTCCCGTTGCCGGATATTTGATGATGAAGCGCGGCGTAGGTCTTGAAGCCGTGCATTTTGAAAGCTTCCCTTACACGAGCGAGGCGGCGCGTGAAAAGGTGCTTTCACTCGCGAAAATTCTCACCTCCTGGTGCGGCACGCTGAAGGTACACATCATATCAGTCACGCACATACAGGAGGAGCTTCGCCGCCACACGAGCGAGGACTATTTCACCATACTCTTGCGCAGGTTCATGATGAGACTGTCGCTGAGGGTGCAAAAATACGCTGGCAGCGACTGCCTTATAACGGGCGAGAGCCTCGGTCAGGTGGCGAGCCAGACAATGCAGGCTATTGGCGTTACGGATGAGATAAGCGACGTGCCCGTTTTCCGCCCGCTGATTGGGCTTGACAAGGAGGACATCGTTAAAATTTCACGCGCGATCGGCGCGTTTGAGACGTCGATTCTCCCATATGAGGACTGCTGCACCGTATTTACGCCATCACATCCGAAAACACGCCCGTCTCTTCCAAATGTGACAGCGCAGGAGCAAAGGGTTGACGTGGACGCGCTCACCGAAGAGGCGTGGGCGACGCATGAGATTGTAACGGTCACAAGGGATTAACAGGAAATTGTAATCATCGTTCGTTTGCCAATATGTGAAGCTGAAAAATTTCAGAAAAAACAAAAAATCACGGACGGCCTGCTGCCCGTGATTTTTTTCGTTATTTCGTATTCTCTTCGCAAAGTTTTGATTGTCTGACATTTCTGTCAACCACCGATTATTTCGCGATGTGGTGTGTCCCTCACTGCCGTACCGCGTATTTTTTGTATATCTCGCCCTTCGGAACGCCTCTGTCGCGGGCGGCGGCTTTAATCGCGTCCATTTGGCTCATGCCTGATAAAATATAAGATTCGACATGCTC
>JAJQHI010000234.1 GCA_021199825.1 Bacillota bacterium | reverse complement strand
GTTTACGATAATCAAAAAGACAATAGGACTTCGTGTGGCGCCTGAGGAGGAAATCGAAGGACTTGACCCGACGGAGCACGGTCTTCCAACCGCGTATGCGGGCTTCATGCTTATGCCTGAAACAATCGCAATTGATGAAACCGAGGTTCCCGCTGTAACGGGTGATGTTCCCGCGGCGGAGGCGGTTGAGGTCAAGGAGATGCCCAGAGCGGCAGCGGCAGTTAAGGAGCATGCTGACGGCGTGAAATTCACCAAGATTGAAATTGTCTGCAAGGAAGCAAAGCTTGAGGCGCTCAAGAATGCGATGATAGGCATCGGAATCACGGGAATGACCGTATCGCACGTCATGGGATGCGGACTGCAGAAGGGAAAGCCCGAATACTACCGCGGCGTTGTGGTTGAGGCGACGCTTCTCCCGAAGATTCAGGTTGATATTGTCGTTTCAAAGGTTCCTGTGGCTGAGGTTATCGAAGCCGCTAAACGTGTACTTTATACAGGTCACATCGGTGACGGAAAGATATTCGTTTACGACGTTGAAAACGTTGTGAAGGTCAGAACGGGCGAGGAAGGCTACGCGGCGCTTCAGGACGTAGAGTAAACATTTAAATATGGCGCGCCCGCTTCGGGGAGAGCAGTTTAGGGGGAAAATTGGTTCTCTCCGAAGGGGCGGCGCCTGATTACATATTACGGGTATAACTTAAAAGCTATGACCGGGAGAAGTAATCGGGAGGATGATCCCAAAGCGAGTGCGGGACGGTGAGAGCCGCACGGAGGCACCCCGACGAATAACACCCGCGAGCCGCAAGCTGAAAGGGCGTGAGCCTTAGTAGGCAAGACGTTCCCGCGCGTTAAGCGGAGAGGCTTATATATAAATATATGAGTCACGAGAATAAAATTAGGTGGCACCACGGGAGCACACTCGTCCTAATGATTTGTGTTAATTATCGCACTGTCAAAGGAGGAGTTTTTTATGTGCTCGATAATGGGATTTGTGGGAGAAGCAATTACTGATGAGGAATTTCTTGAAGGGTTTGAGGCGACAAAATCGCGCGGACCCGATATGTCAAGAGTGATTGATACAAAGGACGGGATCATGGCGTTTCACCGTCTCGCGATAATGGGGCTGGACGAGACGGGAATGCAGCCGTTTATGTTTGACGGTATGTATCTTGTGTGCAACGGCGAGCTTTACGGCTTCCGCAAATTAAAGCGTGAGCTTGAGGGAAAAGGTTACTCGTTCGTGTCGGAGTCAGACTGTGAGCTTATACTTCCGCTTTTCCGTGAATATGGCTTTGAAATGTTTTCGATGCTTGACGCGGAATTTGCCATGATAATATACGACGCCGAGCAAAAGCGCATAATTGCCGCGCGTGACCCGTTCGGCATTCGTCCGCTTTATTACGGATACGACAGGGGCGGGGAAATAGTATTTGCGAGTGAGCCGAAAAACCTCGTGCCGATTTGCACGGGAATTATACCGTTTCCTCCGGGGCACTACTATAAGGACGGTGAGTTTATATGCTACCGCGATATAAGCCGTCCGCATGAAATGTGTCACGATGATGTTGAGACCGCGTGCGGAAAAATTCACGACCTTCTGGTCGCGGGCGTTGAGAAGCGCCTTGACTCGGATTCTCCCGTTGGATTTTTGCTCTCAGGCGGACTTGATTCGTCGCTTGTCTGCGCCATAGCATCAAGGCTCAGCGATAAGCCCATCAAAACCTTTGCCATAGGAATGTCAACGGATGCGATTGATCTTCGTTACGCAAGGGAGGTCGCAGATTATATAGGATCAGACCACACAGAGGTTATCATCACGGAAAATGACGTAATTGAGGCGCTCCCGACGGTTGTAAAGCTGCTCGGCACATACGATATAACGACAATCCGTGCGTCAATCGGAATGTACCTTGTCTGCAAATACATACACGAAAACACAAGCCTGCGCGTTATACTGACAGGTGAGATTTCAGACGAGCTTTTCGGCTATAAATACACAGATTTTGCACCCTCGCCTGAAGAATTTCAGCGTGAGGCGGAAAAGCATGTGCATGAGCTTCATATGTACGACGTTCTGCGAGCCGACAGGTGCATTTCGTATAACTCGCTTGAGGCGCGTGTGCCGTTTGGAGACCTTGCGTTCGCAGAATATGTCATGTCGCTTGACCCGAAAATCAAAATGAACGTGTACGGGAAGGGCAAATACCTTCTGCGCCATGCGTTTGAGGGAGATTTGCTGCCGCGAGATATCCTGATGCGCGAAAAGGCTGCCTTCTCGGACGCTGTGGGACATTCAATGGTTGATTATCTCAAGATGTACGCCGAGGAAAAATACACGGATGAGGAGTTCAAGGCTCTGTCGGCAAAATACGAGTATTCCGCGCCGTTTACTAAGGAATCGCTGCTTTATCGTGAGCTTTTTGAGGAAAGCTACAAGGGGCTTTCGTCAATGATTGCTGGGTTCTGGATGCCCAACAAATCGTGGGAGGGGTGTGACGTTGACGATCCATCCGCGCGCGTACTCTCGAACTATGGCGCAAGCGGCGTATGATAAAATCGAATATAATAAAAATCACCGCAGAAAAGAGATAAAAAGCTTATCTGCGGTGTTTTTGCGCAAAAAAAAAGAGCAGCTGCGTTGGGACCCGAATAAAACTGTTGCTATTGCCGCTGCTCTTTGAAGCTGAAAAAATAAAGGAATCCAAAATGCACGAAACCAGCTTCAAGGGCTATTGTATATTCTGAGCCGCGGCTTTTCAAGTGATGAATCGTTAATCTTTCGTGAATTGTGAGGTGTCCGAAAGGTATAGGTTTTGGACAGCTCGGCATTGGTCTCAACGGTATTATTATACACTACCTGTAGTGGTAGGATGTTAAAATGGTGTGACATGACAGTATTCAAATTGTAAATTTGAGCATGTCCAAAACCTATACCTTTTGGTCGGGCAATATACAAGAGTGATGTTCTGCGGTTCGGCGAAAAAAATTTATATGACCACAAGGAGGTCAAAAATGAAGAAAAAGATTCTAGCCTTCATCTTGACTGTAGTCATGGTGTTGGCGCTCGTGCCGGCAACATCAGCGGCGGATGATCAGCTTAAAGATGAAACGTATCTGTGGGAGAATCTGACCAACCCCGAAGAGGATAAAACCGGTGATGTTACGCTGACTGTAGTCACAACTGAGGGCGAGTCAGAAACATATCAGTATGCAAACATCATGGATGCAGTCCAGAAGCTGTTTTCATACATGAACCACAGCGACAATTACCAGAC
>JAJQHI010000189.1 GCA_021199825.1 Bacillota bacterium | reverse complement strand
CCGTATTAAATTGAAGTATTGTGCCGCTGTTGTCAATAATAACAAGCGGCGTTTCCGTATATGGATTGTAATTCTGACGGTACATACACGCTCCCTGCTGCATAAATGTTTGTTTTTGCATCTAAGTGCCCTTCTCCAATGCTGTGGATATTTTATCATAATTTTGTCGGCGATGCAAGGGGGTGAGGACATTGATTTTGCCGTTTTGATATGGTATACTGGGTGTCGTGCGCAAGGATGGAGAGAATTTTCGCATAGACAACAATATCTATATTGATGAAACGCGGCATTTCTCGCTTTGTGTCGTGTTCAAAAGACGAAATCGAGACTATACTTTCATCGAAAGGAGGATCCCATATGGATCAGATAAAAATCGGAGCATTTTTGAAGGAGCTTCGAAAAGAAAAAATCTGACACAGGAACAACTGGCAGAGAAGCTGAATGTATCGGGCAGGACGATCTCCCGTTGGGAAACCGGAAGCAATATTCCTAAAGAGACTTTGCATATTGAGTATTGCCGTCTCTGCTATCCTCTTATTTGGATTCTTCAATGCCATAAATTATATCGCAGTATCGCAATTTCAGCAGATTCCGAGATTCTGCTATAAAAAAACATACAGTGATAACGAAATCGAATGTGAAATATTGTTTTTTACGGCTATATAGGAGAATCCGGAAACCGAAAATGAACGGGTTGAAATTGCAAATGAGTTTAACCGTAAAACATTTCTATTTATCGGCACGAGTTTAACACATTACCATTCATGAGCGGCTGCACAGCCGCTCTTTTATATTGCAGATAATCGGATTCCATATCATGGAATGGATAAACTTCGCGTTACAGACAAACACTAACCTTGTAATCCGAAATGTGACCATGCGTACGCACCACGCACGCTCACTATCCGTGATGTGAAAGGATTGGTTTTATCATTTATGAAAGCTACAGGAATTGTCAGACGCATCGATGACCTCGGTCGCGTTGTGATACCTAAAGAAATTCGGCGCACTATGCGCATTCGCGAGGGCGACCCGCTTGAAATATACACCGACCGAGACGGTGAGGTGATTTTTAAAAAATATTCCCCGATAGGAGAGCTCAACGGTTTTGCCGCGCAGTATGCGGAAACACTTCACAAAACGTGCGGGCTCGACATCGTTATAAGCGACCGCGACGCGGTTATAGCAACATCGGGTGTTTCAAAAAAGGAATACCTTGACAGAAAGCTCACAGACGAGTTCGAGAGCATAATCGAATCGCGCCAGCTCTACAAATATAACGAATTTGCGGGCGGAGGCGACAATAAAATTGCGGTTATCGAGGGCGGCACACAGTTTGTGCGCTGCGCGATGCCCATAATCAATGAGGGCGACATCGTCGGGTGTGTCGCGTCGGTCGTATCAGGCGACTCAAATCAGACGGCAATCAACGATGAGATTGAGACAAAGCTCATAATTACAGCAGCGTCGTTTCTCGGCAGCCAGCTCGAATATTGAGCGCCCTTCAGATAAATGAAGCGTGATCGACGCATACCCGAAATAGGTGAAATAATATGTCCCGCACGCGGCGAGCCGGTACCGTATATTTTGTCGGACGGCGGAGTTAAGCAGTGTATTTCATCGGCTGTCTGCGGGGACAGGTGTGAGGATAAGCAAAAGCGCACCGATTCAAAGGGCAGACAGAAGAGCTGATCTCAATCAGAAAATCAAATGCAAAAATCCGCGTCGCACGGCGCGAATTTTTGCATTTGCTTCATTTCCATATAATATTGGCGCGTATTCCCTTATGGTCAGATAAAGCTTTGTCATGATTCCATTCGTCAATCTGACAACATGCGCCAAGCATATAATTCTTTGAAACGCCTATATGGTCTACGCATTCCGGCTGACCTTCGGTAAGCAGACAAATATCACTTTGATCAAATGATCGCAAAAAAGCTTCCCTGCCTTTTTTTGTGAAATAATAGTTATCCGAAAAACTGCAATTGAAATCTCCTAAGACACATATTCCATCACGCAAGGACGAGAAATTAGAAATATCTTCCATTTGACGTTCCAAATCCGAATTAAACGATTCACCTCTGTTTCCGAATGCGCCCGTTACCATTCCATAAACAATCAAATTTCCGTGTTCGGTCAAAAGTTCCGCGCAAACCGAAGAATAATCATCATATGTCGGATATACTTGAATACATGGATAATCAGTATATATCGAGACCATGTTTTCCGTCGCTTTATATATGCTTACCATGCGCCCGAAAAGCGGTTTTGATTCAATGACGTTGTGATAATTTGGACGTAAGCGTCTGTCGGTTTCAGTTAAAACCAAAATATCCGCATTGATATTATCTATGACCTGCAGCATGCGCTCAAGCTTATTCTTATGCTTAAGTCCTTCCACATTCCATGTGGCAATAACCATATTTGCGCTCCTATATCATAGCATAATCCATCCGCGCCGTACGGCGCGGATGGATTCGCATTTTCATTTTTTCTCAGTCGTCAATCTCGGAGTCATACTCCAGAATCGCGCCCGTTTTCGCATTGATTTCGTACTCGTACTCAACGTTTCCTACGTAGAACTCAATCTCGTAGATTACAACACCGTCGTCCTCGTCAAGCTTTACCTTTGAGAAGGACACATTCGATACGGAATATCCTGCATGGCTGACCGCGATTTCCTTTGCCGCATCAACGCCGATGTATGTGCTGCTCGATGAGCCTGTGTCAGAAGCCTTTCGAGCTTCAACGTCCCTTTCGATGACGGCTCCTGTCACAGCGTTGATTTCGTAATCGTACTCATAGCTTGTCGTGTAGAACTCAACATCATATATAACCACACCGTCGTCGGTGTCCTGCTTCACCTTCGTGAAGGTAGCATTCGATGATGACACTCCCGCATCCGCAAGCGCTATCGATTTTGCCTCGTCAACACTGATGTATGTTACGGTCGTTGAGCTTCCGCTCGTATTGCCGCTTGTGCTGCCGTTGCTGGAGCTGCTGCCTGAATTGCTGCTCGTTTTGAGCGCTTCAACATCCTTTTCGATGACGGCACCCGTCACCGCGTTGATTTCGTAATCGTATTCATGAGTCGATGTGTAGAACTCAACATCATATATAACCACGCCGTCGTCGGTGTCCTGCTTTACCTTTGTGAAGGTAGCATTCGATGAGGACACTCCCGCGTCCGCAAGCGCAATTGACTTTGCCTCATCAACGCTGATGTATGTCACGGTCGTTGAGCTTCCGCTCGTATTGCCGCTTGTGCTGCCGTTGCTGGAGCTGC
>JAJQHI010000061.1:3090-12999 GCA_021199825.1 Bacillota bacterium | reverse complement strand
TGTACACATCTCCCGAATTATACGTGAGCTTTCCCGTGCCGTTTCGCTGCAAATCCTCGATGTCGCCCACATATACGTCTCCGTTTGAATACGTAATGCAGTTGGTTTCAAGGTCAATTGTCGCCGCCAAGCCGTCGGGATACGTGATATTGCCCGTGTACGGCTCGCCTGCCTCGTTGACCCTGCCAAGGAATTTAATATATTCCGTCTCCCCGTCAACAACGTCATACGGCACCCTTATATAGCGGTAGCCTGACATATAAAAGCCCAAAAACACAGCCGCAACCGCCAAGGCGGCGATAAGCGCTATCACGGCAATCACCGCGAAGGGCGATATGGGTTTTCTTCCTTTTGCCATCAAATAATCCTCCGTGTGGATGTGTTATGACACAAACGTCCCAATGAAGTTGTCGAGCAGCTGCAGCATTTCGGGCACCAGATAGAGCACTCCGAACGCGGCGACCGCCAATATAATAATCGTAACGATCAATGATACAACGTTTGTGCCGCGGCGCGCATACCTGACCTCGGCGCGGTATTTCAGCTCTTCGGGAATATAAAACCTCGCCGTCTCAAAATCTATTATCTCGTGTCCGCCGCGTGTCCGCTCGACCTTCGGCTGTTTTTCGGCCGCGGGCTCATCCGTCCCTGCCGCCTCACTCTCAAATCGGGGCAGCACATAATCTACCCTCACGACAAACCGACGCATAACGGTGTTTGTGCGCAGCGCGTTTTTGACGAAATAGTCCGTCCCGTATCCAAGCTCCGATATAGTCTTCGCACTCTCCTCGCTTGTGCAGCCGTTGGAAAGCAGCGCCTTGATAAAGCCCCCGATAAGACCCTTGTTGTATACAGCCATCAGGGACGCTATGACAAAGCCTATAAACAGTCCCCAGACTACAATCTCAAGGGACTCAAACGGGTACGATACGTTTACATAGTCATATAAAAGCGCCGAACTCATCATCTCACTCATTTTTTATCAGTGCTTTTTCATGATCATCTCAGCGCCTCCCATGTAGGGACGGAGCGCTTCGGGGATTTTCACGTTACCCTCAGCGGTGAGATTGTTCTCAAGGAACGCGATTAACATACGCGGAGGAGCGACAACCGTGTTGTTGAGCGTGTGGGGAAGATAATTCCTGCCGTCCTTGCCCTTAACGCGGATTGAGAGCCTTCTTGCCTGCGCGTCTCCGAGGTTTGAGCATGAGCAGACCTCAAAATATTTGCCCTGACGCGGCGACCAAGCCTCAATATCGCATGATTTGACCTTGAGGTCAGCCAAATCGCCTGAGCAGCACTCAAGCTGGCGCACGGGAATATCGAGCGAGCGGAAAAGCTCGACCGAATATCTCCACATCTTCTCGTACCACTGCATTGACTCCGACGGCTCGCACACCACAATCATCTCCTGCTTTTCAAATTGATGGATGCGGTAAACGCCGCGCTCCTCAATTCCGTGCGCGCCCTTCTCCTTGCGGAAGCAGGGTGAATAGCTCGTAAGCGTCATAGGGAGTGAGCTTTCGGGCAGAATCTGGTCTATGAAGCGACCTATCATCGAATGCTCGGAGGTTCCTATAAGGTAAAGGTCCTCGCCCTCGATTTTATACATCATCGCGTCCATTTCGGTGAAGCTCATAACGCCCGACGCGACAGCTCCGCGAATCATAAAGGGCGGAATCACGTACGTGAAGCCCTTGTTTATCATAAAATCGCGCGCATATGCCGTAACGCTTGAGTGAAGCCTTGCTATATCGCCTGAAAGATAATAAAAGCCGTTGCCCGCCACGCGGTGCGCGGAGTCAAGGTCAATGCCGTCAAAGCTCTCCATAATCTCCGTATGATACGGAATCTCAAAATCGGGCACCGTCGGCTCGCCGAAGCGCTCAACCTCGACGTTTTCGCTGTCATCGCGTCCAATCGGCACTGACGGATCTATTATATTCGGCAGCGACATGAGAATTGACTTGAGCTTTTCGTCAACCTCGCGACCTCTTTCCTCAAGGGATGAGAGCTTTTCGGCGTTTTCAGTCACCTGACGCTTCGCCGCCTCAGCCTCGTCACGCTGTCCCTTCGCCATAAAGGCGCCGATGGACTTCGAGATTTTGTTTTTCGCCGCCCTCAATGACTCCATCTCACCTATAACGGCGCGTCTTTCCGCGTCAAGCGCTATAGCCTCATCAACGAGCGGAAGCTTTGATTCCTGAAACCTATTTCTGATGTTCTGTTTTACTGCGTCGGGGTTCTCCCTGACAAACTTTATATCGAGCATATTAGCTCCTTTCAAATAATATTTTTAATCTAATATATCCTGCCCGCAAATCTGCGAAAGCAGTCCGCGCAGATCGTCGTCATCCTCAAAGCTTATGCTTATATACTTCGACCTGCCGCTTGATTTTATTGTCACTCTGTGTCCGAGAGCCTCCCGCGCGCGGTTTTCAGCCAAGGCGACATAGTTTATCGCCCCGTCGGATGCCGTCGTGTCAGGTTCGGGCACGATTTTTTGATGCTCGCGGTTCATTTTTTTCGCCGCCGCCTCAGCTCCCCTCACGGAAAGCCCCTCCGATATGATTTTATCGGCAAGAACGCTCATGTCCTCCTTATTTTTGAGCGAGAGCAGCGCGCGGGCGTGTCCCGCCGTTATCTCACCGCTTGAAAGAAAGGGCACAATCGATTCGGGCAAATCGAGCAGCCGCAGGCTGTTTGCCACAGCGGAGCGCGAGCGCCCGATTTTATCCGAAAGCTCCTCCTGCGTCAAGCCGAATCTGTCAATTAAGACTCTGTACGCCTCCGCCTCCTCATAGGGCGAAAGGTCTTCGCGCTGGATATTCTCAATGAGCGAGATTTCAGCCGTCATCACCTCATCGGGGCACAAAATCATCGCGGGAATTTCCGAAAGCCCCGCAAGCTTCGCCGCTCGCCAGCGTCTCTCACCCGCAATTATTGAATATCTCCCGCCCTCGAGCTCCGATACGAGTATCGGCTGAAGCACTCCGTACTGTGAGATTGACTCCGAGAGCTGTCTGAGCGACTCATCGTCAAATTCCTTTCGCGGCTGGTCAGCTCTCGGCTCAATCAGCGCCGTTTCAATCTTATATATTCGCCCCTCATCGGGCGAGACTGGATTAAATGATGTATTGTCCAGGAATATCGAATCAATTCCTCGTCCAAGCGACGGTTTCTTCGCCATATCGTCCACCTCTGTGTTTCACGTGAAACATTCCGATAAATCTGAATGCTTCACGTGAGTGAAATTCATGCTTCGCAGCAAGTGTTTTTTCGCGTATCACTTAATTCTTGTGAGAAGCTCGTCCGTGACCTCAAGATAGCATTCCGCGCCGCGTGAGGCTTTATCATGCCAGATGATAGGCTCGCCGAAGCTCGGCGCCTCCGAAAGCTTGACATTGCGCACAATTGGCGTTCTGAAAAGCTGATCCGCGTAATACTTTTTCAGCTCAGCGACAACCTGCGTTGTGAGGTTGAGGCGCGAGTTATACATAGTCAGGAGTATTCCCGTAATTTCAAGCGAGCGATTATAAAGCTGCTTGATTTTGCGGATTGTGAGCATAAGCTGCGAGAGCCCCTCAAGCGCAAAGTATTCGCACTGCATGGGAATAAGCACTCCGTCCGACGCCGCGAGGGAATTGATAGTCAGAAGCCCCAGCGATGGCGGGCAGTCGATGACTATCACGTCGTAATTATTCTTTACGGGTGCTATCGCGTTTTTCAGGCGATATTGTCTGTCGGGCAAATCCGAAAGGTCAAATTCGGACGCCGCCAGCGATATTGTCGCGGGAATGACAGAAAGCCCGTCATATTTCGTCGCGACGGTTGCCTCCTCAGCGGACGCCTGTCCCAAAAGCACCTCATAAAGAGAAGCCTTAAGGTCACGCTTTGAAACGCCGACGCCGCTCGTTGAATTTCCCTGCGGGTCAGCGTCGAGCAGCAGCACACGCTTGCCGCGGTACGCAAGACACGCGGCGATGTTTACAGCCGAAGTCGTTTTGCCGACTCCTCCTTTTTGATTTGCGAATGAAATAATGTAGGACATAACCACCCCGTAAAACGGCACCTCGCCGTGCAGATGTAACTTTACCCTATTATAAACTCACCCACGCGAAAAGTCAAGCGCATTCTCGCCCCAAAGCGTGAGATTGAGAAAATAATTTTTTATACCGAATGCGCTTCACGCGAAAATGTTTCGCGTGAAAATGTTTCACGTGAAACAATTTTAAAAGAACAATTGTTCAGCCAACGGAGATTGTAATCGTCACCGTACCGCCCGCCTCGTCCCGCACAACCTTCACGGGAACGCCCCCGCCGCGAAGAGTGTCCGCCGCGTGGTCGATGGCGTTGTAAAAAAGTCTCAGATCTTTTATCGCGTACTTAATTTTCTGTCCGCCCCGCGCCCCGCGTCCGCGCTTTGCAGCCTCTCCCATAGATGAAAGCAGCCCTTCAATGTATTTTTCCGTCTCGGCGACATTGAAATGATGCTTTATAATATGGTTAAGAGCCGACATTCGCGCCTCACCGTCCGTTAAGCGCAGAAGCGCCCTCGCATGGCGCTCGGTGAGCGAGCTTTCAAGTATAAGCGCACGTTCTTCATCAGTAAAGCGGAGCATCCGCAGCTTATTTGCTATGTAGGGCTGGCTGACAGACAGCCTTGACGCCGCCTCCTCCTGCGTGAGCCGGCAGATATATATAAGCTCTGATATAGCCGCCGCCTCCTCGAATATGTTGAGGTCCTCCCGCTGCAGATTCTCAATAATGGCAAGCGCCGCTGAGTCCTCGCGGCAGGCGTCCATCAGAATGCACGGAACGGTCAGAAACCCCGCCATCTTAGCCGCCTGCCATCTTCTCTCCCCCGCGATAATCTCAAGCCGTCCCGTCTCATCGCGCCGCACGGAGAGCGGCTGCAGAATGCCGTACCGCTTAATCGACTCGGAAAGCGAGATAAGCTTATCCTTATCAAATACGCGCCGCGGCTGGCGCGGGTTCGGTGAAAGCTCACTGACGGGCACCTCGGTTACCCCGACGCCTCCCACAGTCTCATATTCGGGCAAATCCAAGCCCTTGGACGTTTCATTTTTTATCATGTCGAATCCTCCCATAGTGTATTTTTGGTATACAGATATGATAACCCGCGGTACGGAGCAAAAAGCGGCGAGCTGGCGGGTAGGAAAATAAATCTTTGGGACTTTGATTCGGCTATTATGAAGGGTTATGTTATGCCCCCGCAAAAGCGCCGCGTGAAAATCGTAAAATCAGCGGCGGGGACGAGCGCCTGCACATTTTGACGTGCGGGAGATTTGCCTGTTGCAATAATGAAGCGAATGTGGTATTATTAAACCATAGACTGAGAATTGCCGATACGGCAAAAAGGAGAGGCGACAGACATGAAAAAAGGCGGATTTACACTGCCGGGCGAGGCAGGATACGAAAAACTCACTCTTGAGCTTTGCGAAAAATGGGGCGCTGACTGCATTCGCGACAGCGACGGCACACAGCTCTCCGACGAGATACTGAAATCGGGCGTTCCGATTTACTCAACCATATGCATGGTGCGAAACATAAACGGCTGGGCAAAGGAAAACCCCGACAAGCTGCAGCGCTGCTTTTTGTCAACAGACCCGAAAATGGCGGTGGGCGGCACACTTGAAATTGTCCCGCTGGAGAAATTCTTCCGCCCGCAGATGACAATCTGGAGGGGAGACGACGCAAAAAAGCTCTGGCAGGTGTGGGACAGGACAGAGGAGACGCTGCTTGACGCCGACACATGGGAATGGGACGCGGAGCGCGAGTGTGTGACAATCAAAAACACTCATCCCTACCACTTTTACACCGTGAGCTTCATGGCGTCGCGGGTGTGGGAGGAAATCTCGATGTACAACCACATAACAAACGGCTGGGGCGACAGGGAGCATCTTATGGCGGTTGAGCCGCGCTACCCTGAGGTGCAGGAGGCGCTGCTTTCGTATCTTGACGATTGGTGCCGGTCCCATCCGGCGACACGTGTTGTGCGCTTCACGTCGATGTTTTATAACTTTACGTGGATTTGGGGCGCGGATGAGCGCCACCGCAGCCTTTACACCGACTGGGGAAGCTATGACTTTGCCGTATGTCCACCCGCGCTTGACGCGTTTGAAAAGGAATACGGCTACGCCCTCACGGCAGAGGACTTTATCAACATGGACCGTCACAACCCCGTGCACAACCCGCCGACAAAGCATTACCGCGACTGGATGGAGTTCACGGGCAAATTCGTGCGTGAATTCGGCAAAAAGTGCATAGACTTAGTACACAGCTACGGCAAGCTCGCGTATATGTTTTACGACGACACATGGGTCGGAACCGAGCCTTGGAGCGGACACTTCGGCGAGTTCGGCTTTGACGGGCTTATCAAGTGCGTATTCAACGCCTTTGAGGCGCGCCTTTGCGCGGGTGTGGAGGACGTTGAAACCCACGAGCTGCGCCTGCACCCGTATCTTTTCCCGACGGGACTTAAGGGCGAGCCGACCTTCGCGCCCGGCGGGCATCCGGAGCGCGACGCGAGACGCTTCTGGGCTTGTGTGCGCCGCGCGCTTCTGCGCGTGAAAATTGACAGAATCGGGCTTGGCGGATACCTTTCGCTCACCGAGCCCTTCCCCGAATTTCAGGATGAGGTCGCCCGCATAGCGGATGAGTTCCGCACGCTGCGCGACCTGCACGAAAACGAGGCGCCGTGGTCTACAGGAATTCATGTCGCGGCGCTTCATTCATGGGGTCACCTTCGCACATGGAACACGTCGGGACATATGCACGAGCACCCTGAGCTGCCCCTCAACCACATATACGAGGCGCTGGCGGGTCAGCCCTTTGAGGTGAGGGCTATATCATTTGACGAGGTAATCGCGAACGGCGTCCCCGAAGACGTTGACGTAATCATCAGCGCGGGACGTGAGGGCGACGCGTGGTCGGGCGGCGAGATATGGAACAGTCCCGTACTCACAGCGAAAATCAACGAGTTTGTCGCCCGCGGCGGCGGAATTATAGGCGTCGGCGAGCCGTCAGCGGTCCGCGGGCACGGCAGGCATTTCCGTCTTGCAGACATTTTCGGCGTTGACCGTGAGGTCGGGCTCACAATCTGCTGCGAAAAATATAACTGCGAGGTAAAGCCGCACTTCATCACGAAGTGTCTTGCCGACGGGACTCACGTCAGCTTCCACAATCACACAAGCGGCGTATACGCGCTTTCGGGCGCACCTGACATAATTCTTACGGATGAGGCGACCGGGGACATTATAATGTCAGCAAACGAATTTTTCGGCGGACGCGCTGTGTATATGTCAGGCTTCACGTATTCTCCCGAAAACGCAAGGCTTTTGTACCGCGCGCTGCTTTACGCGTCACACCGCGAGAGTCTGGCGTGCGAATATATGCCCTCCTCCCCATACATCGAGTGCAGCTATTTCCCGAAAACTCGTCAGCTCATAGTGATGAACAACGCCGACGCTGCCATCGAGTCCGTCATATCAACCCCGCAGGGCGAGATAACGGTATCGCTCCCCGCCGAGGGCTTCGAAATACTGAATATTTAATCTTCAGCAAATTTTCACCGATATCACCCCCGCAAATCACGAAAAGCACTTGCAACTTTGCCTTATCGGGAGTATAATATAGACATAAATAAATTTATCCGCGGGCTACCGCGGCAGGATGGAGGTGGTTTGAATGGATCTTGAGCATAGGCTGCATGAGCAGGATTTACAGCGTCTCCGTGGGTTTCGCATATTTGATGACGACTTTCTTGGCGCAGTATTTGAGGATAATTATGAAGCTACAGAGCTGCTGCTAAACGTCCTATTTAACCGCAAGGACATGAAGGTCTCAAAAACAGCACGACAGCGTGAAATAAAAGGGCTTGAGGGACACTCCGTAAGGCTTGACATTTCAGCCGAGGACAGCGACCGCCGCGTATACGATATTGAAATACAAAGACAGGACAAAGGTGATTTGCAGCTTCGTTCAAGGTATTACAGCAGTCTTTTAGACACAACCCTACTGCAAAAAAACGAAGGCTACGACAAGCTCGTTCCCACATATGTTATCTTCTTTATGGAGAAAAACATGTTCGATGACTCACGTCCGCTTCGCCATTATGTAATGAAGGAGCTTGAAGACAACGGACTGCTGGGGGATGACAGACATATAATGTTTGTAAACGGTGACAACAAAGACGAATCGACAGCGCTTGGCAGACTGATACATGATTTTAAATGCACTGCGGCTAAAGATATGTATTATGATGTTTTGGCGCAGCGCGTCAGATATTTTAAAGAGACGGAAGGAGGCATTCGGCAAATGTGCAAGGTAATGGAGGACATGAGAAGAGAGGCGGCTATATATGCGTCAATCGAAACCGCCCGTTACTGCAATCTCAAGGAAGAGGAAATCAAAAAGATGATTATGGAGATGTACAGTCTTGACGCAGACACCGCCGATAATTATCTTCTGAAAAAGGGCGCGTAGCAGCGCCTATTCAAAGCTCAAATCAAGTCAATGACCCCCTAAAGAGGGTTGTAATTAATTTATCCGCGGGCTACCGCGGCAGGAGGTTTACATGAAAAAGATTTTAATCGCACTTCTCGCACTGGTGCTGGCGTTCACGATGGTCGCTCTGCCCTCATGCACTACAACAGATGAGGACACCGAGACTACGGACGGCAGCGGAAACGGGACCGGCGCGGGCGAGACAAACAGCTCAGGCGGCACAGCGTCAGACGACGGCGACGGGAACGACGACAGCACGGAATCGACCTCGCGCTACACGAACTTTGACCTTCGCGACACATACGATGAGGACTCCGCAACGTCGATAGTTTTCACGGACAGCGAAGCGGCAATCACGGGTGACGGCGCCGCGGCTGACGGCACAAAGGTGACAATCAGCGCCGAGGGCACGTACATCATCTCAGGCTCATGCAGCGACGGTCAGATCATAGTTGAGGTGACCGACACCGAAAAGGTGCAGCTCGTGTTTAACGGAATATCGCTCATGTGCAAGACAAGCGCGCCGATTTGGGTAAAGAGCGCTGACAAAACGTCAATAACTCTTGTCGAGGGCACGACAAACACAATGCAGGACACGGCGTCATACACTGACGTGAACACGGAAGGCGAGCCGAACGCGTGCATCTTCTCAAAGGATGACCTTACAATCAACGGCACGGGAACGCTCAACGTCTACGCGAACTGCAACAACGGCATCACATCAAAGGATGACCTCAAAATTATAAGCGGCAACATTACCGTGACGGCTGAAAATCACGGAATACGCGGCAACGACAGCGTTACCGTCAAGGCGGGCACAATCTCGATTTCATGCGGGAACGACGGCTTCAAGGCGTCGAACACCTCAAAGTCCGACAAGGGTTATATCTACATCGAAGGCGGTACGATTACAATCGACTGCGGTGATGACGCTTTGCAGGCGGTGACCGCAATCGATGTTGTGGGCGGCTCAATTACCGTGTCCGCCGCAGGTGATACGACTAACTGCGAGGGCACTGTCAGCGTAGCCGACGGCTGCATTACTGAAGGGTAATATTATATTGGAGCTCCGCTCCAAACCACGCCAAAGGGGGCTTTTTGCAAAAAGCCCCCTTTGGAAACCCCAGAAAACCTTTTTGAAAGGGGAGCCAGGACAGGCTGGAACGAAGTAAAGCGGTATGTCAAATAAAAATAATTCGTTGATTTACCACCTTTCATCATCCGAGCTTAACCTATTTCCCCTTTTAAAAGTTTTTGGAGATTCTCAAGGGGGTATTTTTGAAAAAATACCCCCTTGAGCAGGGTTTGGGGCAGCGCCCTATGCTCCCTTTGGAAACCCCAGAAAACCTTTTTGAAAGGGGAGCCAGGACAGGCTGGAAC
>JAJQHI010000061.1:0-2990 GCA_021199825.1 Bacillota bacterium | reverse complement strand
TCATCCGAGCTTAACCTATTTCCCCTTTTAAAAGTTTTTGGAGATTCTCAAGGGGTATTTTTTCAAAAATACCCCTTGAGCAGGGTTTGGGGCAGCGCCCCAAGCTCCCTCATTTATCAAACTCAGGGTTGTAGCCGTAGAAATTCTTATAATTCAGCTCCTCCTGCACGCGCCCAAGCGCCTCAGCGAAGCGCTGGTAATGCACAATCTCACGCTGCCGCAGAAAGCGAATCGGCGCGCACACATCAGGATCGTCAACCAAGCGCAGGATATTGTCATAGGTGACACGCGCCTTTTGCTCCGCCGCCAAATCCTCATTGAGGTCAGCGATAGCATCTCCCTTTAAGGCGAAGGTTGAGGCATCATAAGGCACACCCGTCGCCGCGACAGGATAAAGCCCTGTCGTGTGATCGATGAAATACGGCGCGAAATTCGTCCCCTCAATCTGTTCTGGCTTCAGGCTCCGCGTCAGCTGATGCACAATCGCCGACACCATTTCCATATGCGCCAGCTCCTCTGTGCCAATATCGGTGAGAACACCCGCGACATCGCGGTACGGCATTGAATATCTCTGCGAAAGATACCTCATCGACGCGCCAAGCTCGTCGTCAGGTCCCCCGAACTGCGAGATAATCAGCGACGCCAGCTGCGGATTCGTGTTTTTTATATTTATGGGGAACTGAAGCTTCTTCTCATATGACCACATGCTCTAATTCCCTCCCTTCTCGTCGGCTGCCATCCACGGCCAGCCGTTCTCGCTCCACATCCATGTGTCCCCGACAACGGTTTCGCTTGCCGCAGTCAAAGGACCGCACGATGCCTCATATTCGTCAGCGGCTTCCCTGTAAAGCTCGCTGTATTTTTTATAATATTCGAGCGCCTGCCTGTTTGTCGGGTGCATGTCAAGATAAAGCCTCGCCTCATCAAGCACGAACCCGTACATCTGCACACGGTAAAGGAGACCCTCGCATTCATTCGCCGATGCCATTTTATCTTCTCCCTCCCCTTGCGCTTGCATATTTCATGGGCAGAAGCGGCAGGTCAAGCTCGGAAAACATCGTCCCGACCGACAGCGCTTCCTCCGGGGAGTACGCTCCCCGCCACCTCTGCGACGGCGCGTATACCATCGCGAGCGGGAACCCGTCAAGCGCCGACGCGCATGGCGCGGTCACATACCTTCCCGCCTCCATTTCAGCCTCGCGAAACTCCTTCGCTATTCGCTCGCGCGGCGTTCTGTTGTCATTTTCACGTTCCAAATCTATCTTTTCTCCGTTTTTCTTTTATGACGGGGCACAGCCCCTGTTTTATATATATGCCCCGGAATAAATATTGACACGCGAACACTTGTATTTCTCAAATTCATGTGATATAATAGGGTATAAGAAATCGAATCTATGATTCGATTTCTTAACCCGTCACATATTTACTTTGAATCACAGATTCAAATTAAATATGTGCAGTAAGTGCGAACCAATCAAATCGCAAATGCGAATCCTACCCCGCAAATGACAGAGGTGCGACATATGAAAATACGATTAAACGAAAACGAGGAAATCGTCAAGCTCGTCAAGGAAGGACTGCGCGAGCGGAACGGATACTGCCCGTGCCGGCGCGAAATTTCGGAGGACACAAAATGCATGTGCCGCGAATTCAGAGAGCAGATAGCAGACCCCGACTTCGAGGGATACTGCCACTGCATGCTTTATTATAAGGAGAAATAATTATGAGCGTTGTCAAAATAACAAGCGAAAACTTTGAAAGTGAAGTTATAAACTCAAGCGTCCCCGTGATTGTGGACTTTTGGGCGACATGGTGCGGTCCGTGCCGCATGATGACACCCGTCACGGAGGCGATGGCGGACGAGGCTGACGGCAAATATAAAATCTGCTCCGTCAACGTTGACGATGAGCCGTCCCTTGCCAATAAATTCGGCGTAAACGCGATTCCCATGTTCGCGGCGTTTTCGGGTGGCGAGCTCAAAGGGTCTCGTGTGGGCGTATGCGCAAAGGAGGACCTCCTCGCACTCATCTCATAAAACGCCGCGAGGCAAGCCGCAATGCAGCTGCATTGCGGTCGCAAAACGATAATATCACGTAAAATCAGTAATTCACCAATGGCTGGCACAGCTATTGGTATAGCAGCTGCGGCTTGCTATAGCCGATACGGCTGTAGCCGCTCGCGGCTTACAAAGGAGACATCATGCAAAAACCGACATCACAGGATACCTTGACCTTTTCCCTTCACAAAACAAACGAAGAGGAAATGCACGAAACGCTTCGGCAGGTGTATGACGCGCTCGTTGAAAAGGGCTATAACCCCATAAATCAGATAGTGGGCTATATTCTCTCCGAGGACCCCACATATATCACGAATCACAACGGCGCCCGCGCGCTTATACGCAGGATTGACAGGGACGAGCTTTTGAATGAGCTTGTGAAAAACTATCTCGGCGTGTAAAGCCAATGTCAAAGCCAATATATGAGTTTACTGCTCCCGTCGTCAAAGGGAATGGGCTGGGGCATTCTTTAGGTACGCCAACTTTGAACCAGCCGCTTCCTGACGGAGGGGTGTCACGCACCCTTCCCTTCGGCGTCTATTTTTCGCGCTGCAAAATCGGCGATAAAAGCTATCCCGCCGTCTCAAACCTCGGCGTAAAGCCGACGATAAGCGACGGAAAGCAGGCTGACATTGCCGTTGAGTCGTACCTTTTCGGATATGACGGGGACGCTTACGGGCAAAATGTAACGACAGCGCTTCTTTATTTCAGGCGGCGCGAGATGAAATTCCCCGACAAAGAGGCGCTCAGCGCCGCAATTTCAAAGGACGCGGATGCCGCCATGGAGTATTTCGGCATCAAAGACGGCGATATGGGAGGACAAAAATGAAAAATGACCGCACATTTATAAGGTTCGGGAGCGTTCGTGTCGCTCCCCTGCTTTTCGCGGTCTTTTTTGTTTTGTTCTCCCTTCCCATATTCGCAAGTCCCGCAA
>JAJQHI010000068.1 GCA_021199825.1 Bacillota bacterium | reverse complement strand
GGACGTAGGACGCGAGAAATTTCTCGAACGCGCGTGGGAATGGCGGCGTCTTTACGGCGGCAAAATCACGCAGCAGCTTCGCAAAATCGGCTCGTCGTGCGACTGGTCACGCGAGCGCTTCACGCTTGATGAGGGATGCTCACGCGCCGTGCGCGAGGTATTCTGCCGGCTTTATGAAAAGGGGCTCATCTACCGCGGCGAGCGAATTATAAACTGGTGTCCGCACTGCAAAACGACAATCTCCAACGCCGAGGTTGAATACGAGGAGCAGGCAGGTCATTTCTGGCACATTCGCTATCCTCTTGTTGGGGGCGGCGGATATGTTGAGGTCGCGACAACAAGACCTGAAACGCTTCTGGGCGACACGGCTGTCGCCGTCAACCCTGAGGACGAAAGATATAAATCCCTCATAGGCAAATACTGTGTGCTGCCTCTTGTCGGCAGAAGGATTCCGATTGTGGCAGATGAGCACGCAAGGCTTGACAAGGGAACGGGATGCGTGAAAATCACGCCCGCCCATGACCCAAACGACTTTGAGGTCGGTCGTCGCTGCCATTTGCCGATGGAGGTTATGCTCACAGAGGACGCGAAAATTACGGACAATTACCCGAAATACGCGGGAATGGACAGATACGAGGCAAGGCGCGCCATAGTTCACGACCTTGAGGAGGGCGGATACCTTGTCGGGATTGAGGATCTGACTCATGAGGTCGGCACCTGCTACCGCTGCGGCACTACAATTGAGCCTATGGTGAGCCTGCAGTGGTTCGTAAAAATGGAGCCGCTCGCCAAGCCCGCGATTGAGGCTGTGCGCACGGGAAAAACGAAATTCGTCCCCGAACGCTTTGAGAAAAACTATTTCAACTGGATGGAGAACACTCAGGACTGGTGCATCTCGCGTCAGCTTTGGTGGGGACACAGGATTCCCGTATTCTACTGCGACAAATGCGGAAAAATGACCGTCACCGCCGATGACCGCGCCGTGTGCCCGTGCTGCGGCGATGAAATGCGGCAGGACCCCGATACGCTTGATACGTGGTTCTCGTCCGCGCTCTGGCCGTTCTCAACTCTCGGCTGGCCTGACAAGACGGATGATCTTGAGCGCTTTTACCCCACAAACACGCTTGTGACAGGGTACGACATCATCACCTTCTGGGTGTCGAGGATGATATTCTCCGCGCTCGAATATACGGGTGAGGTGCCTTTTGAAACCGTGCTGATTCACGGGCTTGTGAGAGACGCCGAGGGACGCAAAATGTCAAAATCCCTCGGAAACGGCATTGACCCGCTGGAGATAATAGACAAATACGGCGCTGACGCGCTCAGATTCTCGCTTATGACTGGCAACTCACCCGGAAACGATATGCGATTCTCCGATGAGAAAATCGAGGCGGCGCGGAACTTCGCGAATAAGCTTTGGAACGCTGCGCGGTTTGTGCTTTTGAATCTCGACATCGAAGGCATCAGCGTACCCGACACAGCAGCGCTCGCGCCTGAGGACAAGTGGATTTTGACAAAATACGAAAAGACGATTTCCGACGTCACCTCCGCCATTGAAAGATATGAACTGGGAGCGGCGCTTTCAAACCTTTACGATTTTGTCTGGGATATATTCTGCGACTGGTATATAGAGCTCGCGAAGTCGTCGCTTTCGGCGTCATCTAAAGAAAGCGAGGAGGGAGCGGTCAAAAACGCCGTGACGCAGAACACAATCGCCTATGTGCTTACGGGAACGCTCAAGATGCTCCACCCGTTCATGCCCTTCATAACGGAGGAAATCTTTGATTCCATGCCCCGCCTTGAGGGAGACGCCGAATCGATAATGATTTCCCCGTACCCCGAATACGACGAAGAGCTTGTATTTGAAAAAGAAGCTGACGAAATGGACGCCGTTGTGGCTGTCATTTCGGCGATTCGCTCACGCCGCGCTGAGATGAACGTGCCGCCGTCCAAAAAGACACACGTCTGCTTTGAAACATCAGCGCCTCAGCTTTTCGGCACGGAGACAAAGCCGATTTTCATGCTCCTTGCGTCAGCGTCCGAGACAAGCATATGCTCATCCGCACCCGAAGGCGCGCACGTCAGAATTGTGACGGGATACGCGACGGTTTATATTCCAACGGGAGAGCTTGTCGATATTGAGGCTGAGCGCAAGCGCCTCTCACGTGAGCTTGAAAAGGCGGAGGGAGAGATAAAGAGGCTTGAGGCTAAGCTTTCAAATCAGGGCTTCTTATCAAAAGCACCCGAGGCTGTCATTGAGGGAGAAAAGGCTAAGCTTTCACACGCGAAGAGCGTGAAGGCAGGGCTTGACGTCGCTATAGCGGAGCTTGTAAAGTAATAAAAAAACAGTGTATTCGGCACATACCGAATACACTGTTTTTTATTGATCAGCTCCACTGAGCGTAAAGGACGAGGTTGCCCGTTACGGGAGTTGAGAAATCATAGAGTGTGCCGCTCGCGGTATACCATCCAAGGAAGGTATGACCAGAGCGCGTCGGGTCTGTCGGCTCCGACACGGTCGAGCCCTCTTCAACCGTTGTGGTGAGATATACGCCGGGGTCATTCTCATAATTCCATCTGAAGGTTACGGTATACGTCTCAATGATTTCCTCCCACTGCGCGTAAAGAGTGATATTTGACGTTACACTTGAGGTGAAATCATATTTGGCACCGTTTATCGTGTACCAGCCGAGGAACGTATATCCGTCGCGGGCAGGTGTGGCCGGTTCGCTCGCAGTCGAGCCGTAGTTTACGGTCTCGGTTGTCCATACTCCCACCGCATTTTCGTAGTTGAGATTGTAGCTTACGGTAAACGTGCTGACATCCCAGCTTGCGTACAGCGTGATATTCTCGGTCACAGCCGTTGAGAAGGAATACTTTGTGCCGTCTCTCAGATACCAGCCAAGGAACGTGCATCCCTCAAGCGTCGGTGCTGTGGGCTCTGTTGCCGCTGCGCCCTCCTCAACCGTCTGACTTGACGGAACGTTTGACGCGCCGGAGAATCCGCTCGGATAGTTCATATCAAATGAGACTGTGTATGTCGCCGCAGTCTGCTCCGCCCAATGCGCGTAAAGCGTGAAGCTCGACGTTACGCTTGATGAGAAGCTGTATTCCGTGCCGCCTGTGCTGCTTGTGTACCAGCCGAGGAAGGTGTACCCGTCACGGGTAGGATTTGTCGGCTTTGCGGCGGACGAGCCGTATGAAACTGTCTGACTTGACACGCTGCTGCCGCCGTTTGAGTTGAATGTGACGGTATATGTATCAGCAGACCAATGCGCGTATAGCGTGATTTTCGCCGTTACGGCTGATGAGAAGCTGTATTCTGT
>JAJQHI010000141.1 GCA_021199825.1 Bacillota bacterium | reverse complement strand
ACTGCATTACGTATTCAAACGGAGACGTATATGTGGGCGAGATCGAGGATTTGCAGCGAAACGGCACGGGAAAGCTGACGTATAATGCGGGAGATGTGTACACGGGCGAGTTTGTGGACGATGAGCTGACGGGTTCGGGCGTATACAAATACTCAAACGGTGACGTTTATGAGGGCGATTTTGTGTCGGGCGTCAAGGAAGGCGAGGGCACATACACATGGTCTGACGGCTCATATTATACGGGCGGCTTTTCCGACGACAAAAAGGACGGCTACGGCGAATATTACTGGACTGACGGCAGCTCGTATCTGGGCGAGTTTTCGGCGAATCTCAAGTCAGGCTATGGCATATATACATACGTAAACGGAGACGTTTACGAGGGCGAATTTGCAAACGATGTGCGTTCGGGCACGGGCACATACACATGGGTCAACGGCGAGTCGTACACGGGAGAGTTCGCGAGCAATCTGCCGAACGGAGAGGGCACATACACATGGCCGTCGGGCAGAGTATATACGGGATATTTTGAAAACGGCGTGATTGTGCGCTCTGATGGCACCGAGGATGACCTTGCGACGAGCGACACGTATGAGGAGGAGGAAACCTCAAACGAAAACGATCAGATGTAAGCTCTGACGAAAAGGAGCACGGAACCGATAAAATAAATATGAAGCTTGTAACATTCAACATAAGATGCGACTTCGGACAGGACGGGGACAACTGCTTTGTTTGCCGAAAGCCGCTTGTAAAGACAGCGATTTGTGAGCATTCCCCCGACATTATATGCTTTCAGGAGGTGCTGCCCCACGTTGCCGCGTGGCTGAAGGAGACATTCCCTGAATACGCCCTCGTAGGAACGCACAGAAGCGTTAATCTGGAGGACGAGGCGACCTTCATAATGTATAAAAAGAGCGTGTTTAATCTTGTGGCAGCCGATACGTTTTGGCTCTCGCCCCAAATCAGAACGCCCGGCTCGCGCTTTCCCACGCAGTCGGAGTGTCCGAGAGCCGTAACGGAGGCGCTTTTGGAGGATATAAGCACGCCGGGTGTCCACAGGGTGTTCCGCGTGATGAGTCTGCACCTTGACCACATGAGCGCGGACGCGCGCGTGTCGGGGCTTGAGGCGATATTTGATAAGGTGTCGCGTGAGGAGCTTTTCGCGGGCGCCGCTGTTATAATTGCCGGGGATTTCAACGCGGACGTGACGGATACGGGAACGCCTGAGGGCAGGATTATGGCGCGGCACCCCGAATACGAATGCATGACGGCGGGTGTGCCGTATACATATCACGAATACGGGAAAAAGTGCGAGCGAATCGACTTCATTTTCCGCAGAAGGGCTGGCGGCAGCGAGCTTTGCAAAACGCCGTGCCGCGTGGGCGAGCCGACACTTTGGCACGAGGAGGAGAACGGCGTGTACCTTTCCGACCACTGCCCCGTCGAGGTCAGATTTGAGTTTGAAGAGTAAGCCTCCCGGCGAACGCAACAGCATATAAAAGAAAGGGGCTCCGCATGCTTTTATGCGGAGATTTTGCGTATAAAGGGCAAATTCTAAGGATATGAGAGTGATTCTCACCCCCTTGGGTTGAGTTTTTGCTCCCGTCAGGTTAGAATTTGAGTGCGGAGAGGGGCAAGGAAGGGTACCCCACATTCCGCGAAATACACATTCGAAGGAGAACAAAATGAACACAGTGGGAATGGGAGAATTTCTGGCTGCGATGAGGAAATCGATGGGCTACACACAGCAGGAGGTCGCCGACAGGCTCTTGGTTTCAAATAAAACGGTTTCGAGCTGGGAGCGGGGCGCGTCATGCCCCGATATAGGCATGCTGCCAGCACTCGCGGAGCTTTACGGGGTGACGTGCGATGAGATTATCGCGGGCGAGCGAAAGCGCGGTGAGGACGGGGAGGAGGACTCCGCCGATAAGGCACCGGGCGGCGGCAAACGCTACCGCAGAAATCTTGACTACATGATTTCGCGCGCGAAGGGGCGCGAGGGCGCGGCGCTCTGCGTATCGTACTCGCTCCTGGCGGCAGCCGTGATAACGGAGGCGATATTCGCTTTTGTGTGCTGTGAGAGCCGTGTTGGTTTTTTACTTGCCCTCATCTTTATAGTCGCCGCCGTGATGACGAACGTGGGATTTTCGTATTTCACCTCGCTTCAGCTTTCACGCGAATGCTTATCCGATATAAATGAAGAGGACATATACCCCCTTCGCCGTGAGCTTTACATCAAAGACGCTCACCTCAGAATCGCCGCCATTACCCTGACAGCGTTTCTTCTGCCGCATCTTTTTGTTGAGGCGCATAGTGGGCTACATCTTGGCGTGTCTGTCGTGCTGGGGCTTTTGCCCGCGCTTTTGGTGTATTCGATAGGCTCGTGCGTTCTGACGCGCAGCATGGGAAGACAGGACTTTATCCCCGAAGGTGAGCGCGAATACTGCAGGCACATGCTTCCGAAAAAAATAATTGCGGTCACGGGGGCTTTCGTGTTTGCCGTCGGAGTATTTCTGACCGTATTCACAACCTTTTCTGTTGGCATGAGCACAGATGAGGAGTCGAGCGGTGCTGTGGTCTTTTTCGATTCCGCGGAGGAGTTTATATCCTTTGCCAAAAGCTGCGCCCTTGACGGCGAATTTGAATGCGAAAGAACGTCAGGTGTAAGCGATGAGGTCGGTGTGATATGCTCTGACACCGACTTTGAAAACTACGGCGATCAGTTTTTTGAGGTGACGGGAGCATATGAGACATACACCTACATCTGCGGTGAGGACGGGGACAGCGAGAGGTTCGCGTCACTGGCTGCCGAATACGGCGCTGAGCCTGAGGGTCGCGATGACGGGACATACGCGGTGACGCTTTCATTTGCAAGGGCGTCATACTCGGATAATACGGTCGACGGTGTGCAGGATGAGAGATTTTTGCTGAAAAATCCCGCGTTTTTCGGTCGCAGCACAGTCACGGCTGAAAACGGGGATGTCGGCAGCATTATGCTTTCATATACATACTCTCAGGACGCGGACACCACAGAAACGGAGGATTTAGTGACATGGAAGGTGGCAGTCGTCAGCGTTCTGGCGATTCTCGCTGTGGGGCTTGCCGCGGACGCAGTGCTTTACTATAGGGTGCGCCGTGGTGCAAGGGCGCGGTTCGGCGTATAAAGGCGTACAATTTACAGTCTGTTCACACATGTTCCTCACCATTATGGTATCATAACCGTGCCGAATCAATGCGGCATATATCGATTATAATAAGGAGTGATTTTTATGAAGACAGCTATTATCACAGGCGGCTCAAGAGGAATCGGCGAGGCTATGACACTCAAGCT
>JAJQHI010000095.1 GCA_021199825.1 Bacillota bacterium | reverse complement strand
CAGACGATGGCGGCGATTACATATCTTTCTCTCATTTTGATGCGTATTGTCTTCTTGGCAAATATTTTTCAAACATTTACGCGTGCAACGGCATCATGGAAGCGTATTCGTGAGGTGCTTGAAACAGAGAATGTACAAAAGTCAGGCAACAAGGATTCCGATGAAAATAGAAAGGGCGAAATAGAATTCAACCACGTAACATTTGCGTATCCGGATTCGCCGGGAAATCCTGTTTTGGAGGACGTATCATTTTCGGTAAAGAGGGGCGAGAGTATTGCTGTGATTGGCTCGACCGGCTGTGGAAAATCGAGCCTTGTGAGCTTGATTCCGCGCTTTTACGATGCAAGCTCCGGAGACGTTGTTGTTGATGGGCAGAATGTCAAAGATTATAACATACGAACTTTGCGCGATAAGATAGGTATTGTACAGCAAAAATCAGAGCTCTTTTCAAGAAGCATAAAGGAAAACATCACTTGGGGAAGCGAAGGTGTGGAGGATGATGCTGTTACATCCGCTGCACGCATAGCACAAGCAGAAGAATTTATTCTTCGTATGCCTGAGAGCTATGATACAGACGTCACTGAGGGGGGACATTCGCTTTCCGGCGGACAGAAGCAGCGAATATCAATTGCTCGTGCGGTAGTGAAAAAGCCCGAAATTCTGATACTGGATGATTCGGGAAGTGCGCTTGACCTAAAGACAGAGGCGGCGTTTTATGACGCTCTAAGAAGCGAATTTACCGATACAACGAAGATAATCGTTGCGCAGAGAATTGCGTCTGTAAGACAAGCTGACCGAATTATTGTTTTGGACAAAGGAAAAATATGTGCCGAGGGCACACACGAAGAACTCATAAAGACATCTGATATATACCGCGAAATTTGTCGTTCGCAGATGAAAAAGGAGGCAATCGCGTAATGGCTGGCATTTCACAAAACACACCCAAGGTTGAACTTCGCCAAAGACCGGGCGGTCAAATGGGACAGGAAGTTGAGACACCGAAAAATGCATGGAAAACACTGATGAGATTGTGCAAATATTTTGTGCGGTCGATGAAACTTTTTATTGGTCTTATTGCAGCGGTAATTGCGGTGACAATTGCTTCACTTGCGGCCCCCGCACTTCAAGGTATGGTAATTGACGCAATCGAGGAGTGCGCATGGAATGAATTCAAGGTGTATCTCATCATTTTGCTATCTGTTTTTATTCTTAGCGGACTTTTTACATTGGCGCAGTCACTCTTTGCAGCGAGACTCAGTCAAAGCATTGTACGGCATATGCGTTACGATCTTTTCAATAAAATAGATCACCTTTCTGTTTCATATCTCGATATGCACTCATACGGTGATGTTATGAGTCGTATGACAAATGATATTGAAAACATATCAAACACTGTTTCGCAGAGTTTGGGCTCACTTATTTCAGGAGTACTGACCATAATCGGTACTGTTGCGATAATGTTTTTCTACTGCTGGCAGCTTACGCTTATTACAATGGTAACCGTTGTGCTCACGGTTTTGGTAACAAAATTTATGTCGGAGAAAATGCGCAGCGTTACCGTGCCCGTGCGAAAGCACTCGGACAACTTAATGGGCACTCTGAAGAAATGATAACGGGATATCGTACTGTATTAGCATATAACCGCCAGGAAAAAACGAAGATGGAATTTGCCGAAATATCGGACAGACTGACGCGAGAGGGGATTAAGGCAGAGATCTTAGGCGGAAGTATGGGCCCACTGATGAACTGTATTTCAAACCTTGGTTTTGTCATAGTGGCAGCGTTCGGGGGATACTTTGCTTTAAATGGGCTTATTACTATAGGCGTTATATCGGCATTCATTATTTATGCAAAGCAGTTTTCACGACCGATCAACGAAATTGCGCAGCTTTACGGATCGGTGCAGACGGCGATTGCCGGTGCCGAAAGGGTGTTTGATTTAATAGATCAGCCAAATGAGGACAACAGAGGCGATGAGGAAATAGAAAATATGCAGGGCAACATTTCGTTCCGCCACGTGAACTTTTCTTATCTTCCGGGAAAGCAGGTACTCTACGATTTCAATTTGGAAGTGAAATCAGGACAGAAAATTGCGCTTGTTGGTGCGACTGGCAGCGGCAAAACAACGATAGTGAACCTTTTAATGCGCTTTTACAACGTCGATTCCGGCGAAATTTTGATTGACGGAAAAAATATTATGAATTTAAAGCGCGACTGGCTGCGTAAAAATACGGCGATTGTTTTGCAGGATACTGTACTCTTCTCCGATACGATTGAAAATAATATAAAATACGGCAAGCCAAATGCTGATGATGAGGCAATGTTCAGCGCAGCTCGCACAGGAAACTGTGCCTCGTTTATTGAAAGATCAAAGGATGGTTACAAAACTGTTTTGAAGCAGGCGGGAGCGAACCTTTCCCACGGTCAAAGACAGCTTTTGAATATTGCCAGAGCCGTTATCGCGGATCCCAAAATACTTATTTTGGACGAAGCTACCTCCTCTGTTGACACAAGGACAGAGCAAGGGATTCAGGATGCGTTGGTGAATTTGATGAAAAACCGCACAAGCTTAATTATTGCTCATAGGCTTTCTACCATTCAGGACGCTGACGTGATTGTCGTTATGGATAAAGGGAGAGTTGCCGAAACCGGAACGCATGAGGAACTCCTAAAAAAGGAAGGCACATACTATACACTCTATATGTCGCAATTTGCAGGAAACAAAACGTAATAATACTGACCGGAGAATTTCTATTCGGTCAGCAAACAATAAAGAAAACACAGAAGATCAAGTCATTTATCTAACTAAAGATCCTAAGACACAGATATGGAGCTTAGTACGAACGGAGACTGATCTGTACCGTGAGCCGCCGGACCCGGTATTGGAAGCAGTAGCCAAGCTGGTAAACGTCGAGCATCCGGAATGGACAGGCACACCATCAGAGCTTGCCGAAACAGCTAATGTGGGGATGGCGGCTAATGCCCTACCAAATATCTGAATATCAAATTCAGCAGACTGATGGATGAGTACCACGTGGGCTATGAAAACAAAGTGCTGCACTCGGGCAGACGGGTCAAATTGACCTATATGCTTATTGACAGCATGTAGTACAAAATCATTGAGTAGAAGATGGGCGCGACGATAGCGACGACCGCGACGGTAAAAATGATACCTTCAAAATCATCGTCACTATCGTCGCGGAGTGACGTGAGATACCATTAGATAAATTGAGCACTCCGCGCATTTGTGTGCGGAGTGCTCATTTCTTTTTTCTTTTCGGAGGAGATTTAGAATTACACTGTCGAAAATACAGCTTGAGCTCACTTTTCCTACTGTGATC
>JAJQHI010000035.1 GCA_021199825.1 Bacillota bacterium | reverse complement strand
GTACACTTCTCGCTCATACGGACGGCGGCGTTCCCAATATCATAATTGAAACACCTGACAGATCGGAGGAGAGCCTCGGAGAGCTTATTTATTTCTTTGAGCTTGCGTGTGCTGTCTCCGGCTATATTTCCGGAGTAAATCCGTTTGACCAGCCCGGTGTTGAGGGATACAAGAAGAATATGTTCGCGCTTCTCGGAAAGCCGGGATACGCTGAGGCGGGAGATTCTCTGCGTGAGAGGATTAATTCTCTGTAAACCTCACGCTTGTTTACTGATTGTTCGTTTTTTAATATTGCAAAACCACACGACTTTGTGGTATACTAACGTAGCGGCGTCAGAAAAGACGCAAAAGATCGGAGGAATTACGATGCTTAAACTTATTATCGGACTCAAAGGGTCCGGCAAAACAAAACAGCTTATTGCAATGGTAAATCAGGCAGTGGAGGAATCCAAGGGTTCCGTTATCTGCATTGAACGTTCGGACAAGCTCCGCTTTGATGTAAAATATCAATGCCGCCTTATCTCGTCGGACCATTACGGGATATATGACGCGCAGTCCCTCTACGGATTTGTTGCGGGAATTTTCGCGAGCAACCATGACATCACGGACGTTTTCGTTGATTCCGCGCTCCGTATAACAGGCGAGGACGTTGCGGGTTTTGATAAATGTCTTGATGAGCTTGCAAAGTTCGCAGACGAAAATAATATCAACGTCGTAATGACATCGACTATAGCCGAAGCAGACGCGACAGAGGTCATGAAAAAATACATATAAACCATGTGTTTGCCAAAGAATCGGGACGTACACCGCCCCGATTTTTTGGTATAACCCCATCACCGTTGAAGCTGTATTTTACAAAAGCTATTTCGGTGAAAGTATGATGTATGGAAGCAAATATGCATGTGGGACAATTATCGCGGACGGATGCGTTGACAACATCGCCGCTTTGCGATATAATAACGTCGAGCAGCAAAGCAATTGACGGTTGACCGCTTTTTACATCTTAAACTTATAATTTTTTTCTGCGGGAGGTGCAGTGTGCCGATTAAAATACCAAATCTGCTTCCGGCAACGGAAACGCTTCAAAGTGAAAATATATTCGTAATGACGGAAACACGCGCAATTACGCAGGACATCCGTCCGCTTTCTATACTTTTGCTGAACTTGATGCCTACGAAAACAACGACCGAAACACAGCTTGCAAGGCTTTTGGGCAATTCACCGCTTCAGGTTGAGCTTGAACTTATACACACAGCGACTCATGAATCAAAAAACACGTCGGCGGAGCATCTTCTCGCATTTTATAAGACGTTTGATGAGGTGTGCGACAGGTATTTTGACGGTATGATAATCACAGGCGCACCCGTAGAGCATCTTCCTTTTGAAGAGGTTGAATATTGGGATGAGCTTTGCCGAATTATGGAGTGGAGCAAAACTCACGTAACGTCAACCTTTCATATATGCTGGGGCGCACAGGCAGGACTTTACTACCACTATGGCATAAACAAATACCCTCTTGATAAAAAACTGTTCGGCATATTCCCACACGTGAAGGATTACAAAAATTCAATTTTGCTCCGCGGCTTTGATGATGTGTTTATGGTTCCTCATTCGCGCCATACGACAATTCGCCGTGAGGATATTGAGGCTTGCAGTGAGCTTAGAATTGTCGCCTCCTCTCCGATTGCTGGAGTATACGCCATAACTACGCCCCGCGGACATCAGATATTCATCACGGGACACTCTGAATATGACAAGGACACATTGAAGCTTGAATATCTTCGCGACAAAAGCGCGGGACTTCCGATAGATATTCCATATAACTATTTTCCAAATGACGATGACAGCAAGGAACCTCAGGTTACATGGAGGTCTCACGCAAATCTCCTTTATTCAAACTGGCTCAATTACTTTGTTTATCAGACAACGCCGTATGACATAAATCAGATAGCGGATTCGAAAAAGCAGAGCGGAGGCGATGAAAAGTGAAAAAGCTGCTTATTGCCGACGGCACTAATATAATGTACCGCTCGTTTTACGGAATACGACCGCTTACCAATCAATCGGGGCTTCATACCAACGCCGTATACGGATGCGTAACAACGCTCTCAAAAGCTGTTGAGGACATAAAACCTGATTCTGTTGCCGTAGCGTTTGACCTGCCGACACCGACTTTCAGACATAAAAGCTACGACGGATATAAGGCGACGCGAAAAAAAGCGCCTGATGATCTGACTGAGCAAATTGAATATGTAAGACGTACCGTTAATGCCTTGGGTCTTCACGCTGTTGACTGCGAAGGATATGAGGCGGACGATATATTGGGCACTCTCTCCGTTCTTGGTGAAAAAGACGGTTATGAGGTTTATATTCTTACAGGAGACCGCGACGTTTTTCAGCTTATAACAGACAAAACCGTAGTCGTTTATATCTCAAATACGGGTCATATCATATATGACAGAGCCGCTTTCCGCGAAAAATATAACGCCGAGCCGCCTATAATGGTAGATATAAAAGCTCTTATGGGCGATTCCTCAGATAATATTCCGGGAGTTGCCGGAATAGGCGAAAAAACTGCTCTCAAGCTCATTTCCGAATGCGGAACGCTTGAGGGAGTTTATCATAAACTACAGTCTGGTGAGGCATCCTTTTCTCCTTCAGTCACAAAAAAACTTATTGAAGGCAGGGAATCGGCGCTTTTATCATACGACCTTGCCCGAATCAGGTGCGACGCGCCAATATCAGTCACGCCCGCGTCCCTGTCGTACGAAGGCTTTGACCGCTCAGCACTCAGGGCTTTATTCGCGGAGCTCGGCTTTTTCAAGCTTTCCGAGCGCTTCGGGCTTTCAGACGAAGATGAAAAGGTTGATGATGCTTCAGGCTCCTTGAACATACCCAAACCGACCGAGCTGACATCGGACGATATAGCAAGCTTCAATGCTCCTCCCGCTGTAGCTGTGGACGAGAGCACGATTTATATCGCAAAGGACGATAAAATTTATTATACTCAAATTGACGGCGAGATGTCGCAGACATTTTTTAAAAAGAACTCGGTCGTTTGCCATGACTATAAAGCTCTTTACGGAAAACTGTCCGCTTTCGGTATTGAGTCAACATGTGCATTTGATACCTTTCTTTCAGCATATCTTCTCAGTCCGGGTGAGAGCTCCTATGAGCTGCCACGTGTATCGATGACATATCTTTCGGAAAATATAAACCCGAAAAACGCCGCCGAGGAGGCTTATGTTATCTGTCGCATTGAGGAGGCGCAAAGAAAGGCGCTTATTCGCGTGGATGAGGAGGCTGAGGTGAAAGGCAGCGCGAAGCTTTCGGACGTGCTTTACAGTATTGAGATACCT
>JAJQHI010000182.1 GCA_021199825.1 Bacillota bacterium | reverse complement strand
ACCTCCTTAAATAGTGAACAGCAAAAAAGCGGAGCCCGACATCCGCTTTTTTGTTTTGCTCCATCAAATATTTTTCTTTCGCGCACAGAGCGAACACCTAAAGTTTATCGAGAGTTTGTTTTCGCAGGGTATGATAATGAAAAATGGCGCGAGGGTGCGCCATGAGCGAAAAGAAGATAAATGAAAGGTGAAATATATGGATAATGTAACGACAAAGGAGCTTTCCGCGAGGTCGGTGGCGGATTATTTTATGGATGAGGATGAGATTGGGGAGATACAGAGCTTCTACATGAGCTTTCAGAGGCTTATGTCGTACTACAAATGCGCAATAATGGAGATTGAGACGAAGTTCAAGGTGCTTGACGAGCAGTTTTCGACAATGCACGAGCGCAATCCGATTGACAACATTCGCACGCGGCTCAAAAGCGTACAGAGCATACGCGACAAGCTCATACGAAAGGATTTGCCGCTGACTATAGATTCGATTGAAGAAAATCTTTCTGATGTCGCGGGCGTGCGTGTCATATGCCCCTTCATCGACGACGTGTATTTTCTCGCAAACTGCCTTATCGGGCAGGATGATGTCAAGCTTCTTAAAATGAAGGACTACATTCAAACCACAAAGCCCAACGGATACAGAAGTCTTCATCTTATCGTAGAGATTCCGATTTTTTTGCAGGAGGAAAAGCGGGACATGAAGGTTGAGGTTCAGCTGCGCACGATAGCGATGGAGTCGTGGGCGAATCTTGAACACAGGCTGAGGTACAAAAAGGACCTTGATGAGGGGACAATGCACGAGATTTCAGACGCGCTCAACGACTGCGCGAGACTGAGTGATGTGCTTGACAAGAAGATGCAGGAGGCGAAAAACATAATTGAGACGTGAAAAAGGGAGCGGTGCGCTCCCTTTTTGAAGTGATGGATTTTATCTCACGGATAAACAAGCCCGTCGGCTTCGGTGCAGAGGTATTCTACAAACTCGCCGAATTCCTCTACCGTCATCCCGTCCTCAAAGCGTATATCAACGTCGGGATAATTTTTCTCCATGAACGTGTTGCCTTCTGTGAGGTAATACTTTAATACATATACCTCACTCATTTCCTCAGATACAGAAATCTTGCCGTCAACTATTTTGAATATCGGCGCACCGTCAAACGCATATGTGCCGTCGTCTGCAACGGTTATGTCTCCGAGCGGGCAGCCCATCGGTGAGGCTGAGCCGTAAATGTAATCAACAAATACGAGTGCCTGACCTCCGACCTCTATATTGTCAAGATAGCTTTCGGGGATCATGATATTAGTCAGATTTTCAAGCTCCGAGCTAAAGTAATCCTCCGAATAATGCTCTGAAAGCGTCAGACCAGCTGTCCTATAGTAAAGATTTTCTATCGTGATATCGACACCGACGTATTCAACGGTGCAAATTGCTCCAATATCCTTTTCCGAGTACTGGAAGTTCTATGTCTCATCGCTTGCCTCGCCCCACGTTACAATCATAGCGTTCATGTTTTGCCATGCGTACGGATATATGCTGCCCGGACAGTCAGTCACATAATAGCCGGTCTCATCGTCATCTTTCGCGGTGCCAGCTGCTTCGGTTTCGATTTCAGTTTCCGATTCGAGCGCGTTGGTGCTTGCGGATTTTACGTTTTCGGCACTAATGCTTTCCACGCATGATACGACAGAAAAACATATCACAAGCGTGAGAATGAGAATGAGAGTTTTTTTCATGGTGTCCTCCTTCAAAAATCCTTCAGTCTCACGGATAAACAAGCCCGTCAGCTTCGGTGCAGAGGTACTCTACAAACTCGGCAAAATCCTCTACTGTCATACCGTCCTCAAAGCGTATATCAACGTCGGGGTAGTTTTTCTCCATGAACGTGTTGCCTTCTGTGAGGTAATACGTGAGCGATTTCGAGAAATCATCCGGCAGGACAAGCTTCCCATCAACAATCGGAATAATTGAAAAGCTTATATTAATGCAGTTTTCAAATACCCACTCGCCGTCGTCATTTTCATAATAATAGCTTTGCGTGCCGCCTGTAAAAACAAGGGCTGTTTCTCCCTCAACAATGTCGTCCGAATATTCCTCGGTAAAAATAAGATGATTAATGTTCGAGGCACCCTCTTCGTATGGGTATTCGACTTCAGATTCTTCGTTGAAAAGAGTACTTTCACTCATTGTTGCGGAAAGAATCTCGACATTCTCAACGCCAACGCTCATATAGTCGTATGACCATGACGGGTCTGTCTCGCCAAACGTCACAATCATCGCATTCATGCTGCGCCAAGCATGAGGAAAAATGCTTGGCTCTTCTTCATCGTAAATAATTTCGGTTTGTTCCTCAGTATCGCTCGCTGTATTTGCAGTTTCTTCCGTTTCCGTTTCGGAAGGTTCTTCATTTTTCGTTTCCGTGTTGCTTTCACCCTCAAGGGCGGTGCATGAAACATATGCGAAGCACAAGATGAGACATAGAAAAAGAATAAGGAATTTTTTCATGGTATAGCCCTTCCTTGAAAAAATAATCAAGTACTAAATGAAATTTTGCAGCTGTTACTTGATCCGCTCGTATTTGTATTGAATATATCAAAAACGACCGTCGGATAAGTAGCGCCAAACGAAGCCTGGGATACTGTCACTTTACTAAAGCTTGTGGAAATAGTGGTTATATGGGGGATGTCTAATGTATCAATCCTTATTTTATCAACCGCTATTCCGCTGTTTCCCGTCACATTTTGTATACTGAAATATACCGTTCCTCGGCTGGTGCTGCTTGAAAATGTTCGGTACCTGCAAGCCATAAGGTTTACCGATAAAGTAGTAGATAATGATTCGGTTGAGCTTGGCACAGTAATTTTTAATGTAGGCACACTACCCCAATTTGGGTTATAATCAGAATAATAATATCCTACATCATAATTTCTTGCAGATGCCGCCAAGAAAATCTTACCGTAAGCGTCAAGGCATGATATAGCTTCATACACCGTACTTGCATCTTCCAGTCCTTCATATATTGTTTGAATTGCATCCCATCCTCCGAGATATTCATATATGTAGAGAGGATATACCAGTGAACCATATGACATATAAGTGTAATCAGTATTATACAAACTTGTGTAGCAGTGATCCAAATAGTCGCTGACAAAGCTATTGTGCCGTATGTTGCCATAATCGCGTGCATAAATTCATGTGCCAATGTAACGCCGTATTTTGAAACATCAACTTCTGCTCTGCTATATTTCATACAAATATACGACGAACCGGTAGCTCTTCCTGATGAAGTGGTATATACAGTCAATCCATTTGCTGACATATAATCGTCTGGAACCAAATAAATCAAATAGTAATAAGTCGATGTATCATACATTATAACCT
>JAJQHI010000128.1 GCA_021199825.1 Bacillota bacterium | reverse complement strand
GGCATGATGAGGATGAACACGGCAAATTCAGAAGGAAAAAAGCTGCCGCCGGACTTTTCGGAAGAAGACCCGAACCCGCGAAGTTTGAGGAGCTTTCCTATGAATATTATCCGCTTTCGGATTTCGACCGCTTTGACGTTGAGGAAATGCTTTCCTCAGCGCGCATCTCAGCGCGCAAAAAACCGACCGAGGACTCCGTTCCTTATTCAATCCTGATAGCTAATCTCTCCAATACATATAAATCGGAGGCATATAAGCTCACTCGTCAGATAAACGCCAAAATAGGCGGAGATGGCAACGGCGGAGATGACCATCTCTATGAGGACGACAATGAGAAGGAAGAGATGTTCTGCCCTAAGTGCGGACGCCGCTACGCCGATCCCGACCGAAAGATCTGCCCGCACTGCATGGACAAGGTACATATTCTCAAGCGATTTTTCGGATATTTCGTGCGCTACCGCGTACAAATAGCGATTCTTGTCGCAACGCTTGTGGCAACCTCCCTGCTCGGTGTGCTCTCCCCCTATATATCGAGCGGATTTTACTACGATGAAGTGCTTTCGGAGGAGGGAGACTTCTACGGACAGCTGCTGTTGGTAATAGGAATAATCCTCGCTACCCGCATACTGTCGATGATAGTGCATATTATAAATTCGCTCATCACCGCGGTTATAGCGGCAAACGTCGTTTACGACATGAAAAAGGAAATCTTCGGCTCAATCGAGCGCCTCTCGATTAGCTACTTCACAAACCGCCAGACAGGCGGTCTGATGACGCAGATTGACAGGGATTCGAGAAACATATACTCGTTTTTTATCGATACCATCCCCTATATGCTCGTAAACATCTGTCAGATAATCGGAATCATATTCATCATGTTCATCATGAGCTGGAAGCTTTCGCTGATTTCATTCTGCGTTGTGCCAATAGCCATTGTTTTCGTCAGATGGCTATTCACCACAATGGATAAGCTCCACGCGAAGCGCTTTTCGGCATCGCGCTCGCTCAACTCGCTCCTTTCGGACGTACTCACGGGAATCCGCGTTGTAAAGGCGTTCTCAAAGGAGGATGATGAATCACAGCGCTTCCGCGGACGAAATGTGAGGGCGGCGGAGGCTGACAGACGAGCGTCAAACTTCAACGCAACCGCGTTCCCGTTCGTCAATTTTCTGCTCTATCTCGGAAACATCTTCATTCTGGGCTTCGGCGGCTGGATGGTTATAAAGGGCTCGCTCACATACGGAAGCCTTCTCACCTTCATCTCATACATGAATATGATATATAACCCGATGGTATTCTTCGTGGACACCATATACCAGATGACGGACAGCATCAACTCAATGCAGCGTCTTTCCGAGGTTATGGACGCTATCCCTGAGGTGGCGGAGTCAGAACATCCCACATCTCTCGGAGAGGTACAGGGACACGTTCAGTTCAAGAATGTCGAGTTTTCGTATGAGAAGAACCGCAAGATTATCGACGGCATAAGCTTCGATATCGAGCCGGGCAAGATGATAGGCATCGTCGGTCACACGGGTGCCGGCAAATCTACAATCGCCAACCTTTTGATACGCCTTTACGACGTTTTGTCGGGTGAAATTCTGATAGACGGCGTTAACGTCAAGGAAATCCCCTTTGAGGAGCTTCGCCGCAACATAGCGATAGTGTCTCAGGAGACATACCTTTTCATGGGCACCATAAAGGACAATATCAAATACGCCTGCCCCGGCGCCACGGATGAGGAGGTTGTCACCGCATCCAAAATAGCGGGAGCACATGACTTCATAGTCAAGCTTCCCGACGGCTACAATACCATGATTGGGCGCGGATATAAGGACCTTTCGGGAGGTGAGCGCCAGCGCGTTTCAATCGCGAGGGCAATACTCTTAAACCCCAAAATCCTCATCATGGACGAGGCAACGGCGGCGATGGACACAAAGACGGAGCGTCAAATACAGTCAGCCCTTGAGCTGCTCGTAAAGGGACGCACCACAATAATGATAGCGCACAGGCTCTCAACTCTGCGCGACGCGGACAGCCTCATAGTTATCGAAAATGGCAAAATGCCCGAATTCGGCACACACGCTGAGCTGCTCAAAAAGCACGGCATTTACTTTGACCTATACAAAATGCAGATGGAAGCGCTTCGCAACATAGGCATTGAAGGATAAGGAGGAACGCATGACTGATACAGAAAAAAACAAAGGTGATATGGCGTCTCTTTCGGACGTTATATCGATAACATACCTTACAAAAGAAAATGCGGTCTTCAAGCACGAGGGAGACTTTCTCTCGCTTGACGTAACGCTTCCGGAAACGACAAGCCCAAGCGGCGAGATTGAGGGAGGTCAGAAGTACTACGAGCGGATATATCTTCACCGCTCTTTCCCCTATGACCATCCCTATAAATTCATTTCGGTTCTGGACCATGACAACGTGGAAATCGGCTTGATTTCGGATATTGATGACTTCGACGGCGAGGTACACGATATGCTCAAAGCCGAAATCGACCGCAAATATTACGCGCCCGTAATAACAAAAATCCTCTCCGTAAAGGAGCGCTACGGCTACTCGTATTGGGAGGTCATAGCGGATGACCTTAAGGTTTCCTTCGCTGTACGCGATACATACCGCTCGATTATAAGAGTAACGCAAACGCACATCTTTATAAAGGACAGCGACGCGAACAGATATGAAATCAAGGACACGGAGGCGCTCGACCGCAAAAGCTACAAAAAAATCGAGCTTTATCTGTGATTGGAGGTGAAAATCCTTGAGTGAAAGACTTGAGCTTGCCTCACGGCTCTGCAAACTCAACCCCAACATAAAGGAAGAGGATGTCATCGTCGCCTTTGGGTATGACCTGAAGCCCGACGCTGGCACCGCCCCAACGGAAGGGTTTGTCGCCGTGACGGCAGATAAAATCTATATTTATGAGCATGACGAGCTTATGAAAACGTACAGCACGGACGACGTTGAGGAATACTTTTTCACGTCCGGCGTCGGCTGCGTTTTCGCCGAATGCTCACTCAAAACCGGCGGTCACGTGCTTTTGTGCCGCGCCACAATGGGACATATTGATGTCATCTCATCGATTATATGGCAGCTGAACCGCCAGAAAAAAGGCGCCGCCTACAGCTACAGATACGAAAAGGACGTCGATGTAAAGTGCCCCACCTGCGGACGCCGCTATCCGCCCGGCTCCCACGTATGCCCACACTGCGCAAAAAAGGCTGGCTACCTTCGCCGCATATGGGATATTGCCAAAAAGTACAAGTTGTATATAAGTTTGATGTCCTCGCTTTACTTTGTCGCCTCCCTGCTTTATCTGGTGCCGCCTCAGGTAAACAAAATCCTCGTAGACTCCAACATCACAGCTGAGGACG
>JAJQHI010000162.1 GCA_021199825.1 Bacillota bacterium | reverse complement strand
CCCTCAGTCCAAAGATACGAGGACGCGATAATGTTCCGCTCCTCATCTATAATAACTCCCTTTGTGGAAATTGAGCCGATGTCAATTCCGATATATGATTTTTTCAATTCTTCAGCACCTTCTTTTTCATAGAAATCATGTCGTAAAACGCCTCAAGGCGAGTGTCAAGCCCCGTGTCCGAGGTCTGAGTGTCGTAGCTGAGATAAAGAACGGGTATGTGATATTCCGATGAGATGCGCGAGAGCAGCGGCATAATGTCAACCTCAGGCGTGCAGCCAAAGCTCTTGATGTGGATTATCCCGTCGTATCCGAGCTTCGCGTAATTTTCGGCGCTCGATACGTTTGTCGCGGAGGTCGGACCCATAGGGAAGCGCATATAATGCTTTGCCGCCACAAAAAATTTCGGTTCGCTGTTGCCAAGGTTATAGTTTGTGACATTCATAAACCTGTGAACCTCAACGCCCATACGGCACAGCTTATTCTCAATATCAAGATTGCCGTGCCTGTCCATGACGGTGAAATACTCGCCGACAAGCCCGACCTTTAAGGGAAGCGCCGGCTTTTTTAAAGGCTCGTCATCCATCGCCGTTTTCGCCTTCTTATATGCGTTTTTGATGTCAACTCCCGATGACGCTGTGTTCATGTCGAGCAAAAACGCGCGGTATATCCTGTCATACGCGCCTCGGTTCACCTCAAAGCCCATGTTCGCGTGGTAAAGCTCCTCGATCTCATCAAGGTAGCGTATCATTTTAAATGTGTTCGTCGCCTCAACGAGCATTGTGGAAATCTTCATATCGGGGTTGACAGACTTCATCACGTCAATCCACTTGCTTTTTTTGACGTCCTTGAGCGCGTCAAAGTCTATCATTGTAAACTTATATCCCATATCCGTGAGAATCTGCCGCTGAAGCTCACCGTAAAAGCCGAGCCTGCACGGACCGCCAAGCTCAATGAGCGTGTCAGCTCCCATCTCAAGCGCCTCAATCATGCTGCCAAGAGTATGCTTGAAGGGCGTACACACAAAATCGGGGCTGTTGATTTCTCCGTAATGTATGGTTTTCTTTGTCGGCTCCGGTGCCATCACATATTCGGCTCCGACGCCCTGCTCGACAAAATATTTCAGCGCTGTCCCGTAATTCGCGAACATGGGAAACGCAAGCTTTCGCTTTATCGCCGATTGATTTTTATTCTTTTTCGCCATATCTTCCGTTTTCCCTAAATTTGATAATGTCAACGAAGCTTTCAAGCCTCGTCTCAAGCCCCGCCGTTCCGTCCTGAACATCCATTGTAATCTGAAGAATCGGGATGTCCTTCACCGTTCTGATGATGTATTCGTTTGTCATCGAATCGGCGCAGCACGGGTACGCGCTCATCAGAATAACGCCGTCAGCCCTCTTTTTGTATAAATCGATAGTCCCCAGAATCTCTCGGCTCTCAAGCCACGGAAGCGTGTGCACAATCGCGTGACTGCGCTTGACTGCCGCGTCCGTGTCAGCCCTGTCAACGTAAAGCACATCGCAGCCGAGCCCGCGCAGGAATTTCTCCGTCTGCCCGCCTATGTATGGGTCGTGGGCTATGTATGGGTGCGCCGCCAAGAGCAGCTTTATGCTGTCGCCTCCTAAAACTGCCCGCTGTGCCCTCGCGAGTGATTTTTCCTCCTGCGCCGCTGCCTTTAATGCTGCCGAATAAGCCTTTTTCGCCTCCGATTTGGTCCTGCCGAACTTCATTCCAAGCTCAATATACGCCTCATCAATGCCAAACTCCGACTCCCAGTCGTGAGACATCGTGACAAGCTTTATGCCCTCGCCTGAAAATATTGTCGCCACCGTGTCGTAAAGCGCCTCAAAGCGCGTGCAGAATTTAGTCCTCACACGCTCCCCGGCAATGCGCGGGATAAATACAGCATCGCATTTGCCGATAAGTGATGCGACGTGACCGAGATATACCTTCAGCGAATAGCAAGCCTCGTCTATTGAGCGGCTTACGCCCGCAGAGACAATATCCTTGTTTGTCTCCTCGCTCAAAACGCACTCAATTCCGAGCGCGCCGAAAAACTCACGCCAGAGAGTGCCGTATCTGTAATACTGCAGGGCGCGCGGAATGCCAATGGTCTTAATATCCGCGTACTCGTGGTTATCCTTCAAAAAATCGAAATTCACCGAAATGCCAACCCCCAAATTCGAGTTTCTTATATTTTACCTTAATCATGCCGCCGTGTCAAGAGCAAAATGAGACACGTGTAACATTTTTCGTGCAGCAGCGGGACGCTGAATCTGAGGACGCTCCAGAAACGCATATAATGCGCTCAGACGAACGTTTGTTCACTTAACGTACATCATACCACAGAGCACAAAAGTGCGCTTAAAACGCAGGCATTTGCGCATATGAGCGTGCTGTGCCACCGCATCAAGCATTCAGCATAAGCTGCTCGCTGAATGTGCAAATTTCACATCAAATCGGTGAGACAAAAAGCCGCTTTTGTGTCTCATCTGAGAGAATTTTCGGATTTGCGGCAAAAAAAACATAAATTTTTTGACTTTGAGTGTTGACAGCACTGATAAAGTATGCTACAATGAATATGACAGATGGGGGGAAAACGTAAAATTAAGCAGTATATAAAGCGGCGCTGCAGCGATCGGGTACGCTGCTTGGCATAAAAATATTTTTCAAAGGAGGGATTTGCTATGAAGAACTTTTTGCGCACAAGAATTGCGGCTTTTGTATCGCTTGCCGTTTTAGCGCTGTCTTACGGGATAATAGGCAGCTATCCCGTCTACGAGCTTCACCACATGAAGGAATGGCCGTTTGACCTTTTCATTTTCGGTGTTATAGTTATCGTGATTGCGGGGCTTGCCGTCGGCGCGAAGTTTGCGCCCTCGCTCACGGCTGCGGGCTATGCCATAGGCTTTATCGCAGGGTACCTCTTTCAGTACGATTACGTCGTCTATGCGGACCCTGACGGAAACGTGAAAGAAATGGGGAACAGCCTTTGGATTATCTGGACCTATGTGCTTGTCGGCTCGATCCTCGCGGGCATAATCATTGACATTATAGCAAGCGCCGTAAAAAGGTCCAAAAACAAAAGCACCGTGAGCGAAAACGCGTAAGTCACGGCGACTGAGTGATGAAACCAAGAAAGCCTTCGGGGTTCGGGTGAGTCCGTGACCCCGGAGGCTTTTTTTAAAAAATCGCAAATTTGCTATTGACAACGGCTGCTTTTGTGTGTTATTATATCGGTACGCCGGTGTGTTGGAATTGGCAGACGAGGTGGACTCAAAATCCATTGGTAGCAATACCGTGCGGGTTCGAGCCCCGCCACCGGCATACACACAGCGAGCATACATAGCGTATGCCAATAAAAAATCCGACCGTGCGGTCGGAATTTTTT
>JAJQHI010000076.1 GCA_021199825.1 Bacillota bacterium | reverse complement strand
GCTCCAGCTCACGTCAGCGCTTGAATCAATCGCAGAAACGAAGCTGTCAACGGGCACATAAGCCGTCGAATCAACGTATACGGCACAAAAGCTCCCCGCCAGCGTCCCGTCTATGTAGACGTTTCCGGTTGATACCGTCTCACTTCCTGTGAGCTTGTTTGAATCATCCGAGCTGTCATTCTCGCTCTGTGCCGAGGCAGTTGTTTCGGCTTTAGTCGTGGTTTCAGCCTTAGTCGTCGTCTCGGTTTTGGTTGTTGTCTCTTCCTTTGTCGTTGTCTCAGCCTTGGTGGTGGTTTCGGCTTTTGTTGTCGTCTCCTCCTCAGTGGTTGTCTCAGCCTTGGCAGTCGTTTCAGTCTCAGCTTCCGTCTCCGTCTCAGCCACCTCAATCGCAGACGCCATTCTCACAGCTATCATCGTGAGCTCAAGCATATCGCCTGCGGGATCTACAGTTTCACCCTCATCAAGCTCAAGCGCATACGCTTCAATTTCACCGTTTGCCTCGTCAGCCGCCGCCCCCTCATCATCCTCATCAAAGGCCGCCTCGGTTGTGGTTCCGTATGAGACTTCAATTACGCCGTCAGCTCCTGATGACGCCTCAGCCTTTTCGGCGTCAGACACCTTCATTCCGGCTCCCGCAAAATACGCGCCGCCGATTATCAGCACCATCACCACCGCCACAGCGACAATGAAGCGCGGGGTCAGAAGCCCCAGCATCTGTTTTGTTTCTTTTTGATCTTTTCTCGGTTCGATACCGTACATTCGGATTGCTCCTCCTCCCGAAGGCATTCGGTCATGCCGCAAAAAGCGCGCCTGACATACTGCCTTTCATCTTCCCTTAATTATGACCCGACCGCAAAAACGCAGCCCTTTATCTTATTATACTCCTCAAATTATAAAAAGTCAAGCCATTATCATAGGTTACAGCCGCCGCCTCATCCGCGGTGACTCCCAGCGCCTCTCCCATTGCCTCGGCGACAAACGGAAGATAGCGCGAGCTGTTTATCTCACCCCTGTGAGGGGCGGGTGCCATATATGGGCAGTCCGTCTCAAGCATCAGCCTGTCATTTGGTATAACGCTTAATGCCGCCCTCGCCTTTTTGGCGTTTTTGAATGTCAGGACGCCTCCAAACGAAAAGTAAAAGCCAAGCTTTACATATTCCTGAGCCGTCTCGGCGCTGCCGGAAAAACAGTGAAGCAGTATACGCTCGCCCGCATACGCCCCCAATATCTCAAGCGTGTCCTCCGTCGCGTCGCGTGAATGAACAACCACGGGCAGCGAAAGCTTTTTCGCCAGCTCAAGCTGACACCTGAAAAACTCCGCCTGAAGCTCCCTTTCCGTATCGGGATAGTGATAATCAAGCCCTACCTCGCCGATGGCAACTGTGCGCGGGTCGCTCGCCATTTGCTCAATCTCACGCATCGCCCCGTCAAGGTTCGGGTATTTTAATACCTCCGTCGGATGAATGCCCACACACGCGAAAACCCGCGGCAGGGTCGCGTCATCGTGTGAGAGTGACGCTATCTCCAGGCTTTTTTTCGAGGACGGAATGTCGGCGCCCGCGTTTATGACAACGCCGACACCGGCGTCCTTGGCGTCGCGCAGCGCCTTTACATATCCGCCCTCATATTCCGTCTCAAAACGCTTGTCGTCGTAGTGCGCGTGAGCGTCAAAAAGTCTCATTTTCCGCGCAGCGCCTTTACCTGACTCTTTCGCCAAGGGGCGTATCATCGTCAAGGAATACCACCCTCACAGTCTCCTCGCCTGACGCCAAAATCATTCCGCACGACTCCTCCCCGCAAAGCTTCGCAGGCTTGAGATTCGCGACAACAATCACCTTTTTGCCGATGAGAGCTTCGGGCGTGTACCATTTCGCTATTCCCGAAACAACCTGCCGCGTTTCATAACAGAGGTCTAGCTTGAGCTTCAGGAGCTTCTTCGCCTTGGGAATCCTCTCGCATTCAAGCACCTTTGCCGTGCGCAGCTCGACGCCCGAAAAGTCGTCAATCGTTATCTCAGGCACCGCCTCAGGTCGGGGTGTCTGCTCCGTTTTCGCGGCAGCGGATGATGCTTCGCGCTCGGCTTTCACCTCTTCAAGGAATTTTGCCTCATCAATGCGGGCAAAAAGCGGGGACGACTGCGTTACGGACGCGCCGACCTCAAGTCCTCCGAACGTCTCAAGCGCGTCATAGTCTGTGTTCTTCGTGCCGAGAAGCGATATAATCCTTTCAGCCGATTCGGGGATAAAAGGCATCAAAAGCACAGCTGAGATTCTTATCGTTTCAAGAAGATTGTATATCACCGTTGAAAGGCGGGCTTTGTCGTCCTCGCCGCCCTTTGCAAGCGACCACGGCATTGTTTCGTCTATATATTTGTTCGCACGGCGAAGCGCCGAGAATATCGAATCCAGAGCGTCAGCCACATGATATGTCATCATGTCGCCGTACACCTCATCAACCGCCGCAAGCACAGACGACTTGAGGGAGCGGTCAAGCTCTGTCTCCTCATGAGGTTTTGGCACACATCCGTCAAAATATTTGCCCGTCATCGAAAGCGTACGGCTCACAAGGTTTCCGAGAATATTGGCAAGGTCCGAGTTGTATCTTTCAACGACAGATTCCCATGTAATATTGCCGTCCGAGGCGTAGGGCATTTCGGAGAGCGCGTAATACCTCACCCCGTCAGTGCCGAATTTATCAGCCAAATCGTCAGCGTAAATGACGTTGCCCTTTGATTTCGACATCTTCTCATAGCCGAAATTGAACCACGGATGACCGAAGATTTTTTCGGGCAGCGGCAGCCCCATAGACATCAAAAAAATAGGCCAATATATCGTGTGGAATCTCAAAATATCCTTTCCGATAATATGGACATTCGCGGGCCAATACTTTTTAAAGCGTTCGGGCTGCTCCTCATTCATGGGATTGTATCCGAGAGCCGTGATATAGTTTGAAAGCGCGTCAAGCCACACATATATGACGTGCTTGTCGTCAAATGTAACGGGCACGCCCCATGTAAACGATGAGCGCGACACGCAGAGATCCTGAAGCCCCGGATAAAGGAAGTTGTTGAGCATTTCCTTTTTGCGCGCCTCAGGCTCGATAAATTCGGGATGCTCCTCAATATGCTTTATAAGCGCGGGCGCGTATTTGCTCATGCGGAAGAAATACGCCTCCTCCTGACGGCGCTCAACGGTGCCTCCGCAGTCGGGGCATTTGCAGTCCGTCACCTGAGTATCGGTGAAAAAGCTTTCGCATGAAACGCAGTACCATCCCTCATACGCGCTTTTATAAATGTCCCCCTTCTCGTACATAATGCGGAACATTTCCGATACAGCCTTCACATGATAGTCGTCCGTTGTGCGGACAAAATAATCATAGCTTGTGTTCATGCGGTCCCATATAG
>JAJQHI010000077.1 GCA_021199825.1 Bacillota bacterium | reverse complement strand
GCTGTACGGAATATCGTTGTCACGTCTGTAGACATTTGCGCGCGGGTTATCCCATGAACGGAATACGGCGCGGATAGCCTCATAGAGCTGTACCTTAGGATCTGACGGGAAGTCCTCACCGATTTCAGCTTTATACTCAGCCTTGAAGACTGTTGAAAGCTCCTTCAAATTCTCAGCCGAAAGCTCGGTATCGTATTTGACGCCGCACTTTTCCTTCATTTCGTCGATTATAGCCTCAAAATGCTTCTTTCCGACACCCATAACGACATCCGAGAACATCTGGATGAATCTTCTGTATGAGTCGTAAACAAATCTAGTGAACTTGGGGTCTCCGTTTCCCGCTATCATAGCGGCAACAACATCGTCATTCAAGCCAAGATTGAGAATGGTGTCCATCATTCCGGGCATGGACGCACGCGCACCCGAACGTACAGAAACGAGAAGGGGATTTTCAAGGTCGCCGAACTTCTTGCCGTTGATTTTTTCGATTTTTTCAACGTACTGCATGATTTCGGTCATTATTTCGTCAGCTATCTTGCCGCCGTCCTCATAATAACGAGTGCACGCCTCGGTTGTTATCGTGAATCCCTGAGGTACAGGAAGTCCGATATTGGTCATTTCCGCCAGATTGGCACCTTTTCCGCCGAGAAGCTCACGCATATTAGCGTTGCCTTCGCTGAAAAGATAAACGTACTTTTTGCTCATAAGCATCCTCCGATAAAAAATTATCTTTTTGTGGGTCATGTGCTTTATGCTACACACCACGATTGTACCACAAAACAAGCATGGCGTACATTTTCACGCAGGCGCATAACGTAATAGACACTACGCGCTTACGCAAAAAGGTGTGCATTTGAGGGTTCAGGCATACTCTACCCCTCAATGCGATTATTATATCATGGTTCGCGATTTTTTTCCACCCCTTTTTTTAAAGTCAGAAAAATATTTTTCTCAAATCAAAAAAACGTGTGAAAAAGGGATGCGGAATCCGCACCCCTTTTTGTCAGTGATAATATTGCTTCTCGCGAATCTTACTCCGCTTTGCCCAAATCTCAAGCCTCAGAAGCGTCACTAAGCGCGTTATGCACCTGTGTGTACGTCAGCTCGCGTTCGGCAATCACGTCGCAAACCGCATTGCCGCACACAGCATCGTCGGAAACAGCTTTTTTGAGCGCCTCGATTATTTCGTCGGTCGGTTCAAGCTTTGCGAGAAGCTCATCAACCGCATCCGTGTAATCTTCCGTTAAAAGCTTATGCTCCTCGCAGGAATGAATAAAGGACTTGATTGCAGCGCGATATGTTTCCTCGCGGCGCGTTAAAACAAAACCAAAGGTTTGAGTGAATTTCTCAGGCTGTGCCATGGATGAGCCCATCTTAAGAACTGTATCCGCAAGGCTTTCAAGCGAGGAAAGCGACTTTCCTGTCTGAGCGGAAAGCTCAGCGACAGTCAAGGCTTTGTCCGGCTTATTTTCTTCATCAGATGTAGATTCCTTTGGAATCATCAACTTCCGTACCCAATCCATTGCGTGATTGTTCGCTGCTTCTCTTTCTTCGAGAACCTCGTTTACACATTCCTTGAGTACATCCGCGTCAGTGATAGTCAAAGACAAAGCTTCGCACATGCTGCTTGAGGATTCAAAGCTTCCAAGAAGCGTCATAATGCACTTGATCGCTTCGGAAGAGTCTGCTTTAAGCCTTTCTGAAGCGGAGGCGCATGCCCAAAGCGCATGGCGCTGTGTCATACCGCGCTGGTTGACGAAATTCAAAAATCCATTAATGTCAGAGATTTCACTGAAAGCCTTCAGATTGTCGTCAAATGACTCAAACTTCCGGAAAAGCTCAATGAGACACTTTGCTGTCGCTGTAAGCGAAAGTCCTCTTTCGATACATACATCAACGCAGCCGCTAAGGGACGTCATATACGACATTTCACGCTGGTCAACGAATGTGCAGGTATGAATAGATTTGATACCGTCGTTCTTCTTGATGAAGTCTGAAACGCTTTCAAGGGAGTCAATCACCATGCCAAACTGATTGACAATCTCGCGTCCCTCGTAGTCGGCGGTGTCATCAGGAGCGCTTTCGCTTGATTTGTCCTTGAGCGAGGTTACAGCCTGATTAACGGTTTCAGATACGCTTTTCATGATGTCAGTGGTTCTTGCACTGACTTCATTGTAAACAACCTTCGTGCCGTCGCTGATTTTGCGGCAGATGTCCGCGCTCTTTTCGGCAAAGGCACGCTTTCTCTCGGCACGTCTGCGCTCTCGTTCAATTTCACGGCGAATACGCTCACGCATCTCCTCCTCAGTCAAGGCGTCAATTTCATCCTCGGTGAGTTCCTCAACCTCAGGCACCGTCTCGCCGGCAGAGGAAGCTTCTTCCGCTCCCGCCCCGTCTTCAGACTTTTCTTCGTCGGAATCGATTGTGCGGTTATATTCCGCCTTGAAATCCGTAATCCACGTGTCAATCTCGTTTGCGGCGCTGTCAAGCACTGAAGCGATGTTTTCTGATGCCCGCTTGAACATCTCTTCTATATTTTCTTTGTCAAAGTTGAAATTGTTCATTTCATCCTCCCGTAAATTATATTGCGGGGGAGCGGCTGCGAGCATGATGATGGACATCCCATCATCCGCCGGTACAGCCCTCCCCTTTTTGATAAGACCGTTAGCCCTTTTCGGGTAGGTCTGTCCGATGACATTCATGTCGCAGTCAAATACGGTTACGTTTTTTTCCATGGGTATCTTCCCCTCCGTAAGTGATATTAAATTTTAAGCCGTGATTTTTTGTTATGAGTTCACTCTCCGCCTCGGCTTGACAATATTATACCTCAGATTTTTTCGCGTTTCAAGCGATTTTCAAGGTTTCTTGCAAAATTCATTTAAAATTCACTTTTCTCTCTTGTTCAAGCAAGTCAATCAAAAGTCCGCCTCCGACCGCAAGCATCGCCGAAAGCAATGAGGATTCTAAAAGCTCGAATATGTATACAATATTTATTAGAATATCATACGCGTCATCAAGCGTTATTATGAGTGCCAGACCTGATATAAGCGCAAAATACCCCGACAAAAAGAGGAACAGCGAAATAAATTCCGTGCTTTTGCTGCAAAGAAGCGGCGCTTTGTACAGCTTTTCCTTATGTTTTCTCATATGATGTACCTCTCAGTGAAAGCTATCTTATATATACATCTATTTTATCAAATCGTGAAAGGCACATCAATGATATATTTTATCCAATGCTGGAAGTATGCCGCGTCAGTCAAGCAAAGTCGATTATATCAATTTCGCACGGATTAAAAAAACGCGGCACGTAAACACTGTTCGCAGCTCCCGCCGAAACAAGCATATTGCCGTAATATCCCCGCGTCCATTTTGGGAAAAGACCCTGACCTGCAGCAACAACACCACGCCCAAAA
>JAJQHI010000205.1 GCA_021199825.1 Bacillota bacterium | reverse complement strand
TCGCGAAAATGGGAATGCATTCCGATTACCATGTTACGTGGCTGCCCTCATACGGACCTGAGATGCGCGGCGGCGCCGCGAACTGCTCGGTTATCATTTCAACCGAGGAGATAGGCTCACCTCTCATCTCTCATCCCGATATCCTCTTAGTCTTCAATCTCCCGTCCTTTGATAAATTTGAAGGAGACGTTAAGGCGGGAGGCAGGATTTTCGTTGACAGCGCCATGGTCGAGAAAAGGTCTGAAAGGGACGACATTTCGGCTTATTACATACCCGCCTCAAAAATGGCGTCGGACGCGGGTCTGACGGGTCTTGCGAATGTGATTGTGCTCGGATATATGCTTAAGGTTACGGGCATATTCGACTACGACGAGTTTTTAGCGGACATCCTGTCAGGGATTCCTGAGTCAAAATCGGCGCTCATCGAGGGCAACAAGTCAGCGCTTTTGATGGGTTATCAATACGGAGAATAATATTTCGCTCAAATACCGCGGACATTATCGTTCGCGGTATTTTTCTGCGCGGGCTAAAGGTGAATATTTGCTGCGATTCAAATTTGCACCCCATGCAAATTCGACATATTGACAAATCACTTTTAATGTGTTAGCATGAATGGGGTATGTGTTTTATCTAAGCTTTGGCTCATAATTTAATGAAAGTTCACAAATTTAAGGTTCAAGGACGTTGACGCGATGCATTTAAAGTGATAAAATTATATCGCAGAGAATTTATATTTTGGAGGACACACATGAAAAGAAAAATACACACACGAGCTCTTTATCAACGCCGAAACAGGCGATTGGTTTATCATAGAAATAATTGTTTAGGAGGACGGCATGATTAAACTCGAAAAAGTATCAAAAAGCTACCGCGATGTTCTTGCTCTCTGCGAATTCACATATGAATTTGCGCATGGAGTATATGCGGTTTTGGGACCAAACGGTTCGGGAAAATCAACGCTTATGAACATCATGACGGGCAACCTGCGGCGCGACGGGGGCGAGATTACATTCTCATCCCGAAGCGGGGAGGCGGGAGGGCTTCCCGACACGCGAATAGGATATGTTCCGCAGTACCCCGGAATGTATCCCGACTTCACCTTATATGAGATGCTCGATTATACCTCGGCACTCAGCCCCACGGAGGGGAGCGCCGAGCAGATAGAGGAGCTGATATCGGCGCTTGATTTGACCGAGTACAGAAGCAAGAAGATTCGCGCGCTTTCGGGCGGCACAAAGCAGCGTCTCGCAATCGCGCAGGCGTTTATTGGCGCGCCTGAGCTTGTGATTCTCGACGAGCCGACATCGGGGCTTGACCCGATGCAGAGAATTATATTCAAAAACTTCATCGCGAAAAAAAGAGGCGAGGCGACTATTATAATTTCGACTCACATTGTCAGCGACGCGGAAAACATGGCGGACAACATTATCTTCTTAAAACGCGGCTGTATTGTCAGGTCTGGCTCTCCTGACGAGATTCTCTCAGACCTTGGGGATATGTGCTGGAGCGTGCCGTCAGACTTCATTATTCCCGATGGGATGCTCACGCGCTCTGAAGGCAGCGAGGTTCGCGTCATATCTGATGTGAAGCCGACCGACAGGGCGGTTTCAGTTCCGCCGACGCTTGAGGACGGGTATTTATACGTATTCGGCGAGCGCGGGGTCGATGAAGGTGACGCGAAATGAAGAAGGACAAACAAAAAAACGGTGTGAAGCTTTTCAGATATGAGGCAAAAAAGGTCTTCGGGAAGCGATGGTTTTTGTTTCTCATATTATTTTTGGTCGCCGCAAATGTCGTAATCGGCGTAATTACGCCGGCAGATGAATCAATCGAAGGGTATTCAGAAAGATATAACGCAAAGATTGAGGATGTTGTATATGAGGGCGAGGTCAATTATTATATGATCTCGGACAAGAACAGTCAGCAGGCGCTATATCAGGCGGGAATTGTCGAGCATTACACACCTCTTGAGGAGCTTTCGGTAACGGAAAACGTGAGCGGCGTTGCCACGGTTATAAATTCCCCCTACCCCGCGTTCTCTGCACTTTTAATATCGGCGCTCGCGGCTATACTGCTCGCCACCTCGGAGCACTCCTCTCCGATGATTATGCTTTCATATAAGGAATCGCGCAATAAAATCTGCCTATGCAAGACGCTTATGATTCTGACCGTGTCGGCTGTGACTACGGTTGTATTTACGCTTTTCTGCTTTATCGGTGCTGTCGCATCAAACGGATGCGAGGGGCTTTTGCTTCCCGTTCAGGGAATACACAATTATATATACTGCCCTTACATGATAAACGCGCTCACGGCTATACTGCTGAGAACGCTTGTATCGGTGATAACGGTATTCATCGTGTCAATGATTTCGTTTATCGTGTCGGTGCTGCTGGGCAAATTCGTATTTACCCTAACGGCGGTGCTTCTCATAATAGGCGCTGACGTGATGCTTTCGGGGATTTTCACGGGGCTTTACGACCTGTCGACAAATTTATCGATAATAGGCTCACTCACGGGAAAATGGCTGTACCAATTCGGCGGCGTGAAAATTATATTTTTCATGTCGCGCGCTTCCCTTTTCGCGCTCTTTGCCGCGGTTATTGGAGCTGCGGCTGTTGGCGGCTCGTTCGCGCTCTTTTATAAAATGCGCGTGATTCGCTCCGTCAAAACGTCAACGTCAAAGAAAAAAAGCGCATCTCATAGCAAAGAAACTGCGGCTATCAGGCAATCGGTGCGGCACTCTACTCTTTTTTATGAGACAAAGAAGCTTTTTGCCGGAAAAACGGTGATTGTCACGTTCATTTTGCTTGCCGCCTATCTTGTTGCCGTGCACTACGTTTCGTATGACTCATCCTTGGGGCAGAGCTGGTACCGCATATATAAATATTATCTTGGCGAGATGACGCCGCTTGAATATGACGAGCAGGTTGAATACCTGAATACAGAGATAGAAGCGAATTGCCTGATTGTCGAGGAGGCGAGTGAGCTTTGGAACGCTTATCGCGAGGCGAATATGGTTGAGAACAGCTCCGAGGAGACGGATGAGGTTGAAATATCATATGAAGAGGTCATAGAGGCTCAGGAAAAATCGGGTGCCGCGGAGGCAAAGCTTTCGGTGCTTTACAGCATAGAGGAGCAGATGGAGCTTATCGGGGAATACCGCGACCGGGGGCTTGACGCAAAGCTTGTATATTCGGTCGGATGGGAAAAGCTTTTCGGTTCGGGAATATGGTGTAACCTGATTATTATGCTCGCGGTTGTAACGGGAATCGCTCCATATGCCGCAATTGAGGGTGAGACGGGATATTCGCTTATACTCTCAGGCTCATTTTTGGGGGACAGGGACTCAAAGCGCAAATTTGACAGGCGGCGCCGAAATATAATGCTTTTATATTCGGCGGCTGTGCTTACCATATTC
>JAJQHI010000238.1 GCA_021199825.1 Bacillota bacterium | reverse complement strand
CTTCAGTACAGCGTCACCGAGGGGTATCCGCCCTTAAGGGAGGCACTGAAAAAGAGGCTTTCCGACAAATTCGGAATTGGCAGGGAGGATGACGACACGATTGTGGTGTCTGGCGGCACTCAGGGAATTGAGCTTGCGTGCAAGATACTCTGCAATGAGGGAGATATCGTTGTCTGCGAGGATCCGACCTTTATCGGTGCGCTCAACGCCTTTCGCTCAAACGGGGCGAGGGTTGTGGGTGTTCCTGCCGATGGTGCCGGACTCGACCCTGATATCCTTGAGGCGACGCTTGAGCGTGAGCCGCGAGCAAAAATGCTCTATCTCATCCCGACCTTCCACAATCCCATGGGAACGACAATGCCTGAGGCGACGCGCCGCCGCGTATATGATGTGTGCCGCCGCCACGGCGTCATAATTTTTGAGGACAACCCGTACGGCGAGCTCAGGTTCGCGGGGGAGGATGTCGTAAACATCAAATCCTTTGATACGGACGGCATTGTCATATACTGCTCAACCTTTTCAAAGATACTCTCTGCGGGAATGCGCGTAGGATATGTATGCGCGCCGCGTGACATAATAAACAAGATGGTTGTCGCCAAGCAGGTGGAGGATGTTCACACGAATATATTCTTCCAGATGGTGACGTATCGGTACATGACCGAGTATGACCTTGATGCTCACATTTTGGATATCAGGGCGCTTTACCGCCACAAGGCGGGGCTTATGCTCTCAGAGCTTGACCGTCATATGCCGGAGTCGGTCAAATTCACGCGCCCGGAGGGCGGACTTTTCGTGTGGGCTACCCTGCCCGGAGGAATTGATTCGTCGGGAGTTGTAAAGGCGGCGCTTGAGAAAAAGGTCGCTGTTGTGCCCGGTACGGCGTTCAACTGCGACGTGTCCGCTCCATCAAGCTCGTTCAGGCTCAACTATTCGATGCCGAGCGATGAGGATATAGTGAACGGTGTTGCGCGTCTGGCGGATGCCGTGAAGGCAAGTTTATAAGAAAACGGGGAAAGACAATATGACAGACATACAAAACGGCAATGCGGGGGCGCCCGAAAAGAAGAAAACGGTGCTGTCGGCGGTTCAGCCGTCGGGAAACCTCACTCTGGGCAACTATTTCGGGTCGCTGTCGCGCTTTGGCGAGTTTACGGAGATGTTTGACTGCTACTACTGTGTCGCAGACCTTCACTCCATAACCGTAAGGCAGGTTCCGGCGGAGCTTCGCCGCCACACATATGAGGTTTACGCGCTTTATATCGCCTGCGGGCTTGACCCAAAAGAGAACGTGCTTTTTGTGCAGAGTCATGTACATGAGCACGCGGAGCTTGGGTGGATTCTCGACTGCTACACAATGTTCGGCGAGCTTTCGAGGATGACGCAGTTCAAGGATAAGAGCGCGAAGCACGCTGACAACGTAAACGCGGGGCTTTTCACGTATCCCGCACTCATGGCTGCCGATATACTCTTATATCAGGCGGACTATGTTCCGGTCGGCGCCGACCAGAAGCAGCACGTTGAGATAGCGCGCGATATAGCGACCCGCTTCAACGGCGCGTACACTCCGACCTTCACCGTGCCGGAGGCTTACATTCCGAAGGAGGGCGCGAAAATAATGTCCCTTCAGGAGCCGACAAAGAAGATGAGCAAGTCGGACAAGAACGAAAACGCTTCTATATATATTCTCGATTCGCGCGACGATATTATACGCAAATTCAAGCGCGCGGTGACCGATTCCGACACGTGTGTGCGCGTCGGAGAGGGCAAGGACGGCATAAACAACCTCATAACCATCTATTCGTGCTGCACCGGCAAGAGCGCCGAGGAGGTGGAGTGCGAATTTGACGGACGCGGATACGGCGAGTTCAAGCTTGCTGTGGGTGAGGTGTGCGCTGACAAGCTCTCACCCGTAAAGGACAAATTTGATGAGCTTATGGCTGACAAAGCGTCGCTCGGCGCTTTAATGAAGGAGGGCGCGGAGCATGCCTCATACAGGGCGTCCCGCACGCTTTCAAAGGTTAAGCGAAAGATAGGATTTGTCGAGATCTGATTATTATCCGAAAGGACAGAAATGGAGACAGAGATACTGATAAGGATTGCTGCGGCGACCTTGGCTGCTGCTTTAATATCGCTGATAGCAACTCCTCCGGTCAGACGACTGGCTATAAAGATTGGAGCGATGGACATCCCGAAGGACAACAGGCGAATGCACAAAACGCCTATGCCCTTGATAGGGGGACTTGCAATATTCATAAGCTTTGCCGTATCAAGCCTTGTGTTTATGGGGCTTGATGAAATGAAGCTCTCGATTTACATCGGGGCTGTAATTATCATTCTGCTCGGCGTTTTTGATGACATTTACGATATAAAGGCGATAATAAAGTTTATCGTTCAGATAATTGTCGCCGTTATATTGATTTCGGACGGAATACTCATAGACGGTTTTTCCGTATTCGGTACATACGTCAATCTCGGATGGATGGCGTATCCCATAACGACATTGTGGATTGTCGCGCTTGTCAACGCGTTTAACTTAATAGACGGGCTTGACGGACTTTCGTGCGGAATGAGTGCCATATGCTGCATATCGCTTTTTGTTGTCGCCATGCTCATGGGAAATACGCACAGCGCGATGCTGGCGGCTGTGCTTTTCGGCGCATGCGTCGGATTTTTGCCGTATAATTTTTATCCGGCGAAGATATTCATGGGCGACACGGGCGCGTATTTTCTCGGCTACATGATGGCTGTTATCTCGATTGAGGGCGTTTTCAAGGTGAGCGCCGTTATATCGTTCCTTTTGCCGATTATTATATTCGCGCTCCCGCTCTTTGATACAATTTTCGCGTTTACGAGAAGAATACTCAAGGGTGAGGGACCGTTCACGCCCGACAAAAAGCACCTTCACCATAGGTTAATTGAGGCGGGGCTTTCGCAGCGTCAGGCTGTCGGCGTGCTTTATTCGATATGCGCCTTTTGCGGAATTGCCGCGATTGTGGCAACGGACGCCTTCTTTGCCGATATGCCGTATATGAAGTGGATAATTCTATTCGGCGCGGGGGCGGTCACGGTGGTGATTGATTATGTGCTTTCATCTCACAGGCAGTACCGCAAAAGCATAAAAAACGCGAAGAGTGAGGACAAAAACTAAGAATAGGAGGACGCCGTGTTTAAATTTATAAAGGTTTGGACGAAAAGCCGCGACCCGAAAAGTCCGCGCTACAGGCGTGACTTCGCGAATGAGCTGAATGGCGAGCACATTAAATATGTGACGGAGCGAAATGGCGACAATGAGGACGTCATAGGGCGCGACGGTGCTTTGATTGTCAAGGATGAGGAGGACATATTCCTCGTCTACGCGAGCCGCGAGGTGCTTTTTCGCTGCCCGATTCCCGACCTTGCCGCATGGTATCTGATGTCGGGTGACGGGGTTGTTCTG
>JAJQHI010000146.1 GCA_021199825.1 Bacillota bacterium | reverse complement strand
CAGTATGTATGCGTCAAGCGTCACCGACTCGTCAAACGTGCCGATGTACGCAGCCTCGGTTTCAAAGTCAGACTCAAGGTTCGTCACTATGTGGTACCCGAAATATATTATCACCGCCAGGGCAATGACAGATACCGCGACGTATGAGGCGACCTTTTTAAGATATTCTGTATCCATTGAAAGAACAGCCCCGGTTTACTCGGCGTCAGGCTGCTTTGAGCCCCCGTCGCCGTCGCGCTTTTCGCTGTACATCGCAGCAGCCATGTCCGCGACCTCCTCCATTGTAAGCTTTCCCGATATAACGTCGTCGACGTAAATCCTGTTCACGTATTCCTTGTGGCGGAACCACGTCTCCTGGTGCTTCGCGTATCTGCACGTCGCGTGGAAGAACTTGTCCTGAGCTGCGCGCACGGATTCCATGCCCGAAAAATAGGGTATAAACTCCTTGTAGCCGATAGCCTGTCCCGCGGTTTTCCCGTTCGTGATGAGCCCCGCGTTGTAAAGCTCGCGCACCTCATGCTCAAGTCCGTCCTCAATCATTTTGCGGCAGCGGACCTTGATTGCCCTCTGCTGACTTGCGCGCTCCTTATATTGGAGCATTATCACTGTCATATTGACGTGCTCGCCGTTTCTTGATTTTTTGTCCCACTCGGTCTTTGTGACACCCGTCGTCTCGTATATTTCGATAGCGCGGGCAACGCGCCTTGTGTTTGAGGGGTGAATCGCTGCCGCCGCCTCAGGGTCGATGTCGCGAAGCCTTCTGTGAAGAGCATCGTTGCCGAACTCGCGCGCGTATGACAAAAGCTCGTCGCGCTTGGCTGACGCCTCCGTCGGGGAGATGTCGCTGTCGCTGAAGCGGTTCCTGTAATAGATGGATTCAAGATAAAGCCCCGTTCCGCCGCATACAATCGGAATTTTGCCGCGCGACTTGATGTCATCTATGACCTTTTGCGCGTCCTGAACGTACTGCGCGCACGAATAAGCCGTGCCGGGGTCAAGGAAGCCTATCATGTGGTGAGGCACACGCGCAAGCTCCTCCCTTGTGGGCTTCGCTGTGCCGATGTCCATCCCCTTATATATCTGCATTGAATCGCATGAAACAATTTCGCCGCCGAGTCTTTCGGCGAGCAAAATTGCGAGCGCGCTTTTTCCCGTCGCGGTCGCGCCGCATATTCCAATCTCTCTGATTTCCTCTGCTGCTGTCATATCATTCATACTCACTCACTTATCAAATGTTTTTCTTTCCCCGTCCGTTGACAGGAAGCCCTCGTATCCGTCAGCCTCAAGCCTTGAGAGCTGACGCCCGAACTTTTTCTGCCTGACGAAAAGCGTCACGTCGTATTCATCCCTCACGGTGTCGGCAAGAGCCATAGCGCCGCTCACCTGTCCTTCGTCGTATATGACCGCGAGACGCGGGCGGGCACGGTGCGCGCCGTTTTCGCTTTTGTCCTTCAAAATGCTGAAAATCCGCTCAAATCCGATTGAGAATCCGACCGCGGGCACGTCCCTGCCCGTAAATTTGCCGATTAGATTGTCGTATCTGCCTCCTCCGGCAATAGCGCCCTTGAAGTCGGTGCTTTCAACCTCAAACACGGTCCCGGTGTAGTACCCCTGACCGCGCACAAGGGAAATGTCAAAGCAGGGCACAACCTCGCCCTTTGTTATCGCCGATACGTCGTCAATTATTTTTTGCAGGCGCAGAGCCGCGGCGGGGTCAGCGGTATATTCACCGATTTTATCAAGCGGTATGGGGCATGCGGCGAGAAACTCCTTGAATTTATCAACAGCCCCCGCGTCAAATCCCTTCTCGGTCAGCTCCTCGGTGACACCCTCCGAGCCGATTTTGTCAAGCTTATCAAAGGTGACGCATACAGAGTCAAGCGCGTCCTCAGGGAAGCCCATCCCCAAAAGCACGCCTCTCAAAAGCGATCTGTCGTTGATTTTGATTCTGAAGCCTCCGATGCCGATTTTCTCAAGAGCCCTTGAGGTTGTAACTATAAGCTCAACCTCAGAGTCGGGAGACGATGACCCGATTATGTCGATGTCGCACTGCATAAACTCACGAAGGCGCCCCTTCTGCGGGCGCTCGGCGCGGTAAACGCGGTCGATTTGTATAAGCTTCGCGGGAGTAGGAAGCGAGGCGCCGTTTGCCGAATAGAATCGGCAGAGGGGAAGGGTGAGGTCGTATCTCAGCCCCATGTCTGAAAGGTCCTTTCCGTTCCCGTCCGCGTTCCCCGACGCGTATGATTCAAGCGCCTCGGAGAGCTTGTCCCCGCGCGTTAATATCTTAAATATAAGATTCAGATTGGCGCCCCCGTCGCTTTTGTCGAGATTCTCCGCGTCCTCGACGGCTGGCGTAATTATATGCTCAAAGCCGTGGCTCTGATATACCGAAAGTATCGTATCCTTCAAGAAATCGCGCAGTGCTGCGTCCTTCGGAAGGTAGTCGTTTGTCCCTTTTACGGGCGTTGTTTTCATTGTTTCACCCCTTTGTTATTGTAGCTGACGAATTAAAGCCTGGAGAGCGCGAAGCCTCCGTCAACGGGAATGACGCATCCCGTCGCGTATGAGAAATATCCCATAGCAAGACCGTATACGGCTTTTGCCGCGTCCTCCGGCACGCCCATTCTGGCAATCGGCAGAAGACCGCCGTCAATGCGCCTTTGATATTTTTCCGAAACGCCCGCGGTCATGTCTGTTGATATGATGCCGGGACGCACCTCGTAGCAGTTTATGCCGTATGGCGCGAGCCTGTCGGCGAAAAGCTTTGCCGTCATCGAAAGCCCCGCCTTTGATATGCAGTATTCGCCGCGGTTAATGCTCGACGTTTCGGCTGAAATGCTCGATGTGACAATAACGCATCTCGGCGCCTCAGTCGGCGTGTCCTTTATCATTCGCGACGCCGCGTACTGCGTGAAGAAAAAGGTTCCCTTTAGGTTAACGTTCAGAACCCGGTCAAACGACTCCTCCGTCATCTCAAGCAAATCCGCCCTTACCGTCGGCGCGACTCCCGCGTTGTTGACTAAAACGTCAAGTCTGCCGTACCTGTCGTAAAAGGCGTCGATTGCTGCCTTCCTGTCCTCTTCCTTTGAAATGTCGCACTTTATGTATGTGTTGTCCTCACCGTATGAGGTGAGCTCATCGATGAAGGGAGCGACGCCCTCCGCGTCCTTTGTGCCGAGAGCGGCGACAGTGAAGCCGTTTTTGGCAAGATAAAGCGAGATTGCGCGGCCCATTCCGCGCGCGCCGCCCGTGACAAGAGCATATGATTTATATCCCATGACGGCTGACGATGCCGAATCGTTCTGAGCGCGCGTATCCGAAACGCCGAGCAGATAGTCGGTGGTCACGCCAAAAAAGCCGGCAAGAGCGGAAAGAGCTTCATAGCTTGGCTCCTTTCCCTCCGTCTCATACCCCGAATATGTTGACCGCTGCATATGAT
>JAJQHI010000196.1 GCA_021199825.1 Bacillota bacterium | reverse complement strand
CTCCATGCATGATGGAAACGCGGCGAGGAAAAGCGGCAAAAGCAGAAGGAGTATTGACGGGCTGATTATTTTGCGGCGGTTAGACAATGGGATTCGCGTTCCTTTCGAGGTATTCGAGCATTTCGGACTCGTTTATAAAAAAAAAAATATTTTATTCTTTATATTCCAAATTATACAAGCAATTTCTTTCGAAAAAACAATAATTTTAAACTTCGCCATATTTACATTTCGGGGGGGGGTTATAATATTATTAGCTTAAGAACGTGGTGTTCGCGGCAAATTTTTTTCGGAGGTCAGTATTATGACAAAAAGAGAAATCCCGCAGACTAAAGAGTGCAAGCACTGCAAAACGGAGATACCTTATGGCGCAAAGGTTTGTCCCAACTGTGGGAAAAAGCAAAATGGTGGTGCGCTGAAGTGGGTAATTATCGGTATTGTGGTGATAATTATCGTTGCGGCAGTAGCCGGAGGCGGAGGAAATGATGACAGCGTTACAAAGGTCGGAGAGGTCAGTCAGGACAGTTCGAATGTGTCCGATGAATCGAATGTGACTGATGATAGTTTGTCGAGTGAGAAAACTGAATTTTATGTGGGGGATATTATTCAGGACGGCGATATGCAGATTGTATATGCCGCGAGCGGCGTATATACGGAGGACAATGAATTCCTACAGCCGGATGAAGGGTATCAGTATATTTTCATCAAGCTTTCCTGTACAAACACGGGTGACAGCGGAGATGAAAGCATAACTTACTTCAGCTTTGAATGTTATGCAGATGGGTATTCCGTTGATCAGTATTATTCTGGAGACAATGCTCTTTCCGCAACACTCTCACCAAATCGGAGCACGACCGGATATGTTTACTTTATGGTACCCGAAGATGCCGAGCAAATCGAAATTGAATATGAAACGAATTATTGGACTGATGAAAAAATCAAGTTTATTTACGAAGGCGAAAAAGATTCGGGATATTCTGTGACGGCAAACACAAATCGGAATGACGAAGCGTTTTCGGTGGAAGATATTGTTACAACGAGTGACTATATCATTATGTATATAAGCTGTGAGAGATGGGAAAGCGACAGCGACTACATTCAGCCGACCGACGGATATTATTTTATTTCGCTTGAGTTTGAAGTTGAAAATACTTCCGATTCCGATTTTTACATAAGCTCATATTCCTTTTACTGCTATGCGGACGGGATAAGCTGCGACAGAAGCTACTACCGTGATGACAACCTGAGCGCGACGCTTTCAAGCGGGCGGAAAACAAAAGGAACGGTAACTTTTGAAGTGCCGATTGATGCGACGGTAATTGAAGTTGAATATGAAACAAACGTATGGACTTCAAGTCGCATTGTATTCACTGCAAAATAGTTCTTTTAAAGACTAGCAAGGGATTTGCGGAGATATCTCCACGCAAGCCCTTGCTTTGACTTTTTCACAGACGCTCTATATAGTTCATCAAATCATCGGCGTTTTCGAAAAACGCGCAGAGGGAGAGGTTATCCTTTTGCATGAAGCCGCGGTCGGCGGTGACGGTGAGAAGGTTATACAGCTCATCGTAGCACCCGTCAACGTTATATACCGCTATCGGCTTTTTGAGCTGTCCGACCTGACAAAGCACGAAAACCTCGAAAAATTCCTGATATGTACCGACGCCTCCGGGGAGCACCGCGAACGCGTCGGCACGGTCGATCAAAAACGCGATTCGCTCGCGCATTGTGTCGGTGAAAATAAATTCGTCGCACCCGCGGTAAAGCACGCCGTCCTCGTCAAAATAGCGCGGCGCGATGCCGACGGCTCGCCCGCCGTCAATTGATTTTGCTCCGCGCACGGACTGACCCATGACGCCCGTTGCGCCGCCTCCGAAAATGAGCGTGTGACCGCGGCGGGCGATTTGCTCGCCGAAGGAATATGCCGCGTCAAGGTATGTCTTTGATATGGCGTCGCTTGACGCGCCGAATACGCAAATATTCATGTGATGCCTCCTGTGGTTCTTTCAGTCAAGGTATACAAGGGCGAATATCGCCTTTGCGATTACCTCGTGTCCCTTTGCCGTTGGATGAGGGTCAAATGAAAGGAGTGTGCTGCCCTCAGCGTCGCAGAACACAACGTCAATCTCGGAGGCGAACGCCGTATATATATCGGCGACCTCGTATCCGCAGACAGCCCAGTTTGAATTGATTATATTGTTGATTTTCGTTATATATTCGTCGGAAAGAGAGGAAAGCGATACCTCGCCCGAACCTGTGTCAATTGTATAATTGAAGCTTCGAAAGGGGTTATATATCGTTTGAAATATAATCTCCGCGTTGGGGGATTTTGATTTAATCTCGCTGATGATTTCAGGCAGGTCAGACTCAAAGTCGTCAACACCCGCCTGAAGGGAGGCGGTGAAGCTTTCAAAAAGCGCCGACAGCGCTTCGTTCCGCGCATCCGTGTCCTCTATGACGTATGACGAAAGATAGCTGATGAAAAAGGGGGTGGCAAGGCTCAGAATGTTGTTCGCGCCAATGCTGACGGTTACAAGGTCGGCGTCCTCAAGCTCCGCTATTTCGCCCGACCTGAGGCTCTCAAGCAGCTCACCTGAGGTCTGACCGTTTACGCCATAGTTATATTCGCCGCAGTCATAATAGTCGTACGCGTCGATATATGATGAGAGCAGAACGGAATACCTTTCGGTTTCGGGCGAGTCAAGCCCGTATCCGTAGCATATCGAGTCGCCGAGCGCCACATATTTTATTGTGTATACGGTTCGCTCGCCATAGTCGTCCGTTTCAGCGCCGTCGGATGAAGTGCTGTCGGGAACCGATGTGTTCTCGGCTTCCGTTTCGCTTGTAACGCTCCCGTCGTCGACGGGGTCGCTGTATGATTTTGATGATGTGGTGCTTTCCTCATCCGTATCTTCCGCTGTTGCCATGACGGACTCGTAGGGCTCCATGTCGCCTGTTTCGTTGTTTCCAGTGCCGATGCTTCCCGAATCGCTTTCGGTTCCGGCGGGTGTGTCTGTGTCGTCCTCATCCCCGTCACCGCCGCATGAGGTGAGCGTGAGCGATAATACAGCGAGCGTTAAGGATATGGCGAGCAAAAGTGAAATAATTCTTTTTTTCAATGCGTTACTCCTCATCAAATTTGATGGTTTCAGTCATTCCGTCCGTGCCGCAGATTGTCTCAGGGAAGATTGCTCTTGCCTCTGAGAGGTAAAATGTCGGGTCGGGCATGGAAGGGCTGTAGTGGGTGAGCCAGAAGCGGCGCGGATTTGCGCGCTTGGCGAGCTGTGCCGCCTCGGAGAAGGTCATATGCTTTGATTTTATGGCACGTGACATTTTTTCGTCGTCGCCGTACATTCCCTCGCATATGAAAATGTCTGCGTCCTTTGCCATTTCGGCGATTACGGGAACGGGGCGCGTGTCCGTGCAGTAAACAGCCGTGATTCCGCGTCTGTCCTCTCC
>JAJQHI010000053.1 GCA_021199825.1 Bacillota bacterium | reverse complement strand
GTTCAGCCCTTAAGATACGGGGACCGCTCCCGCGCTCTGGATTATTGTCTGTGCGTCCTCGCTGGTCGTCACCCATTCAAAGAATGCCGCCGCCACGGTTGAAAGTGTAGCGTCAGTCTTTGTGACAAAGACAAACGGACGAATTATAGCATATGTTCCGTCAAGCACGGTCGACTCGCTCGGCATAACTCCGCCGACAGCCACAGTGACAACGGAGTCCCCCACCGACGCGAGCGACGCATATCCTATAGCGCCGGGTGTTGTCGATACGGATGAGATAACGTCTCCCGTTGAGGTAAGCTCCTGGTCGTAATCGCAGGCATCCTCAACACCTACAATCTCCTCAAAGCCTCCGCGTGTTCCGCTTCCCGCCTCGCGTCCGATAACGACGATTTCGGCATCCTCACCGCCAACCTCGCTCCAGTTTGTAATCTTGCCCGTGAATATGGACGCGATTTGCTCAAGAGTTAAGTCTGTTACGGTATTTGCCGAATCAACGATAACGGCGATAGCGTCATACGCGATGACAGTTCCGGTAAGCCCCTCAGCGGTTTCTGTGTCCTTGAGCGCACGGCTCGAAAGACCGATCTCGCACGTTTCGTCAATAACAGCCTGGATTCCCGTGCCTGAGCCCGTCGGGCTGTATTCGACAGTCACGCCGTCGTGAAGGTTTTCAAACGCCTCGCCGAGTGAGCCTATAACCGACTGCATCGATGTTGAACCGTTTGTGGTTACCGTTCCCGTAATTGTCTCCGTCGCGCTCGTCGCAGTATCTGACGAGCCGCTCCCGTTTGTTGTCGTATCGCCGTCTCCTTCGGACGAGCATGATACGAGCACCGCTGCGGCAAGTGTCGCCGCAATAAGTAATGAAATGAGTTTTCTCATAAAAGAACCTCCTTAGTTTTTTTTTCGGTACGTGATAATGATAAAGCCCGCGTGTAAAATCGAAAATACTCAGTATGTAAAATCGGGGTAAAAAATAAAGCCCCCGAATCGGGAGCTTTATTTTCATGCAATCGGTCAATTATCAGTCCGCCATGACCTCATTTGAGAAAAGATAAAGTATTTTCGATGCCTCAGCGCGTGTCGCGGCGTCTCTCGGTCTGATAGTTCCTCCGGGATCCCCTTCGTAAAGTCCGATTGAAACCGCCCACTTCATAGCGTTAAGGGCGTAATCGTCAATCTTATCCGCGTCGGAGAAGCGGCTAAGATCATATGTGACCTCCTCCTCATCGGTAAAAGCGCGGTAGAGTATAACAGCTATCTGCTCGCGTGTGACCTCTTCATCAGGAGAGAATGTCGTATCTGAGGTACCGTTTATGATTTTGTTGTCATACGCCCACATGACGTATCTGTAAAACCACTGTCCTGCTGCGACATCTGTGAACGGGCATTCGTTTTCTGACACATACGCCTCATCCCCGCCCGTGATTATGCGGTAGAGTATTGTCACAAACTGCGCTCTGGTCATCGTTTCGTCAGGCGCGAAGGTTCCGTCCTCCATTCCCTTTACGTATCCGTTCTGATATGCCCAAAGGACATATTCTGAGAACCACTGCACGTCAGTCTCTACATCGGGAAAGGGATTCGAGGGCTTAATCTCAACGTTCAGCATCATATAATACGACGGCAGAACGTGGTATCCGCCGAATGAAAACTCGGTAAGCTCCGCGTCCTCATTGTTCTTGTCGGTATAGGTGACAGATGAAACAAAATATTCGTCCGTGGTTTCAATATCGAACATGACCGCCATGGTTTGCATCTGCCATGCGCGCCCGTTAAAGTAAGCGTCAAAGCCCTGTGAGAATGTCACAGTCACCTCGCCGTCAGTCGAGGAGAAGGTTTTCGCCTCGCCGTCAATAACCGCGTCAAGTGCCGTCACGGTATCAAGCACGTCGCACGTAAAGCTTACGGAGACGGGATAATATCTTGTCGCATTCCCATCCTCGTCAAGGCAGTAAAGCACATCGTCGATGATGTATTTGTCCGTTTCGCGGTAAGCGGCGATTTTATATCCGTCCCCGCTTCTCACAAGCACAAGCTCAAGCGGAGCCAGAAGCTCAATCGTATATCCGCCATCCGTGATGTAATAATCAACGTTCTCAACCATATCTTCCGTCACATTTACGTCCTCATATCCGTACCGGAAGCCCTGAACGTAGATATAGTCCTCATCCTCATATGTCTCAAAGGTCATCCAGGAATATCCAAGACCGCCCTGACCTCCGTAAACCACGATAGTGACAGTGTCTGTCTCCTCGTCATATAAAGGCGTATACATTGAGGTGAGATACTCCTTCATGTCACTGTATGTCACAAACATATCATCCGCTATAGCCATGAAAAGGTCATACGGAATCACGTAGCTTGAATACTCATAAGTCGGGTCATCCAAGTAAACGTCAAACTCATCATTAGAGCATACATAAAAGTCTACAAACATGTATACCAAGCTGACATACGCATCCTCGCCGAGATCAAAATAATGCGAACTTGCGTAGAATCCGACCTGACTGAAAATATCGTCAAGGTCCTTTGTTATGGCGGCGTCAACAAGTGAGTCCCAGTCAGTCTCCGTCGGGTCGTAATCCACACTCGCCATAGGATAGGCTGCGTTGAAGTCATCCGTCGTATATTCGGTATTTCTCGTGTGATCAGCGAAATTGTCGCTGCACTTCAAAAAGTACGAATATGAACTGCTGCCAGCGTCCCACGTCGAGTCAAGATTATAGTAACAGCTGCCGAGTTTCACTATGTTCCACGCGTGATTTGTGCCCGACGAGGTGCCTGCGATCATTCGGGCGGATATTCCAATCTCTGTGATAAAGCGGTAAACAAGCGCCGCGTATCCCTGACATACAGCAGAGTTTTCAATCAGCGCACCGTACGCGGTATATTTGAGCAAATCACTCGAATCAGAAAGCCCCGCGTAGTCATACTCAACGTTTTCGCATATGTAGTCATATACGGCGAGAACCTTTTCGTAGTCCGTCGTCTCATCTGTGAAGCCGAAGCTCTCAATGACCTCCGCCACCTTCTCGGTAACAGCCTCTTCCTGCTCCGCCGTCGTGTAATACGTAAAGGTAATTGTCACCGAATACACGTCCGACACAGAAACGGCGCTTGCGGTATACTTGCCGTAGCTCCAGCGCAGATAATCGCCCTCATCGGACACTCCGGTCTCAGCGAAAACCTCCTCCACAAGTGCCTTGAGATAAGCCTCTGAAGGCACAACGTCCGCGTCGAGCGTTACCGTTACCGTGCTCTCCCTTGCCACCATCGCCGTGCGAATCTCCTCAACGACGGTCGAGGCGTCGGATAAATACGTGTCGGCGCTGTACGTGTAGGTTTCCCCCGAATAAAGGGGATTTTCATACGTGAAGGTAACTTCACCCGATCCGCTCGACGAACCAGCCCAGACAGGCAGCGCCGAGGCAGGGATAATCCCCACGCACATAATG
>JAJQHI010000098.1 GCA_021199825.1 Bacillota bacterium | reverse complement strand
TTGGCAACAGCATCAAGCGTGTGGCGCGTCAGCTCTGTGTTCACGTACCGTGACATGGCAAGCGTATCTATATACGCATTATCAAATTTGAGATGCTGACGCGCTGAAGCGTTTCTTATAAATCCGGTATCGAACGCCGCATTATGAGCTATCAGCGGTCTGTCACCGCAAAACTCAAGGAAGAGAGGCAGTACATTTTCTATTGTATCGGCATCCGCTACGGTTTCGTCAGATATGCCCGTAAGCTCGGTTATTTTTTCAGGAATGTGAAATCCGGGATTGCAGTAATACGAGAATGTCTCACAAAGCTCACCGTTTCGCAGAATCACAGCGCCTATTTCGATTATCGAATCATTTGAAATCGAAAGGCCGGTGGTTTCAATATCGAAAACAACGAATTCATCATCAAATTCAGAATTGCATTGACCGTAAACCGCGCGTGCCTCATCATCAACAAAATACGCCTCCATTCCGTAAATAACCTTCATGCCCGATTTTTCGGATTCAAGCATAGCGTCGGGGAACGCCTGCGCATTTCCATGGTCTGTGATTGCGATTGCGGGATGTCCCCAATATTGGGCACGCCGCAAAACAGCCTCAGCGGACGCCATAGCGTCCATTTGAGACATTGATGTGTGAAGATGAAGCTCAACACGCTTTTTTGGAGCAGTATCGGGTCTGATAAGCTTCTCAACCTTTGAAATCGCAAACGGGGTAATAGAATATTCGATGTTTGGAAGGGGGCTCGGAGGGGTGTCGATAGGTTTAGACTGTGTTTCCGCGGATGCATCACCGCGGTTATAGTTGCGTCTGCGCTCCGTCATATCCTCGGCTCTTACTCTTCCCTCAACAAGAACAACACTGCCAACCTTGAAGAGCTTCATGAGCTTGTCGCCCTCTTCTTTCGGCTTGCGGAGCTTTACGTATGTTGAGAGCATATTGTCAGTGATTCCGATGTTTATCGAAAGCTTTTGAAAATCCTTGGACTCCTTTGATGTCACCTCGAATATTTCGCCGGCAACTGTGATTCTGGTCATCTCATGGTTTAAAGCTGAAAGCGGACTTGCATTTTCAGGATGAATATCGCCGCCGAGTATCGGTTCAGGCGATGACACATCCAGTCTGAGTGTTCCCACGGATAGGACCTTCTCCTCACGGTCAAAATGCGCAGTATCATCTCCACCCTCCAGCGGAACGGAATACGCGTCTGATATCGCCGCCTCCTGAGCATCGAGTTCACGCTGCGCCTCAGCGCGGGCACGGTTTCCATTTTGAATGTACTCGCTTATCATTTTGTTCTTTTCTATCTCGCGCGCCGCTTCAATATCTCTATAGTCGCCGCGCTGTGAGATTGATACCTTTACTTTGACCAAAAACTCACGTTCAAGCGCTTTTTCAACGGCAATTTCGGTTTCGGATGTGCGCAGCATTTCAATACCGCCCTGACGAAAAGGAATTGCGATTTTCAAGATAGCACCGTCCGCAGATAGTGATGCGGTATAGTCATCGAAAAATCCTCGCGCGACATATCCATCGGCGACAACATCATCAAATATTTCAGGCAAATAATTAAGCGAAAAAAGCTCCTTCGGGTATGAAGGGAAAATGCGCATAAGTGAAAGACTGTAAACGTCCTCGCTCGCAACCTCCCTTTCAATCCGAGAAAGCTCTGTTCGTTTAATATACCGCGGGAATGATGCGTTTATCACGATCATTCTCGCGTCCTTGTCAACCTTTACTTTATAATCTGTAGCGGACAGAAGAATATCTCGCGCCCTGCTGTCAGGATTATATTTGGACAGCACATCACAAAGCGTCCGTTTACCGTTACTCATTAAGCCCTTCTTCCTTCACTTTTTCACTTATTGTTTTCTCAATCTCTGATATCAACACGTCCGCCGCCGTATCCTCGCGAATTTTTCCGACAATCTCACCATGGCGGAAAAGTACAGCCTCTCCCTTGCCGCCGGCAATACCGACATCTGCGTCGCGCGCTTCACCCGGTCCGTTAACAACACATCCCATAACGGCGGCTTTAATATGAAAACCGTGAGTATCGATTTCGGGTATTCTGTCCTCTATGGATTTCAGTATTCCAAAAAGGTCAATCGCCGTACGCCCGCATGTGGGGCATGATACGATTTCAACACCTCCGCGGGAATATCCGCACGCGGAAAGAATATCACGCGCCGCGTAAACCTCATCCTCAGGCGGAGCCGTAAGCGAAACGCGAACAGTGTCACCTATCCCATCGGTGAGAAGAGCGCCTATTCCGACTGCGTTTTTAATTGTTCCCATTCGAACGCTTCCCGCCTCAGTCACGCCAATGTGAAGCGGAACATCACTTCCTTCAGCCGCAAGTTTGACAGCGTCCGTCATCGTTTTGACGTTAGAGGATTTAACGGAGACAACAATATCATGAAAGCCGTGCGTATCAAGCGCGTCTACATATGAAAGCGCGGAATCCGCCAGTGCCTGAGGCGTAACACCGCCATATTTTGAAACATATTTCTTTTCAGCGGAACCGCCATTGACGCCTACTCTCATAGCGGTTCCGTGAGCCATGCAGGCGTCCGCAACGGCGTAAAGCCTTTCAAGCTCACCGAGATTTCCGGGATTGACACGCACTTTGTCAGCTCCGGCTTCAGCAGAAAGTATGGCAAGCCTATAATCAAAATGTATATCCGCCACAAGGGGTATGGTAACTCCCCGTGATTTGATGTATTCAAATACACCGACGCAATCCTTGTCTGGAACAGCGATTCTGATAATCTCACAACCCGCGTTTACAAGGGACTTTGTCTGCCGGTAAACAGCCTCAAAATCATGTGAGTCGCGGCTGCACATTGACTGTATGCTTATATCATGCCCGCTGCCTATTTTAATGCCGCCTACATCGACTGTTCGTGTTTTACGTCTTATTATCTTATCCATTTTAATTCTCCGTTATCAGAAAAGCGAGGCTATATCCTTGCAGGTTACAACGACCATTAATACGAGAAGCATGAAAAGCCCCGCAAAATTTATCATAGCTTCAGTTTCGGGTTTGATTTTGCGTCCGCGGCGCAGAATCTCAATAACCATGAAAAGTATGCGTCCCCCGTCAAGCGCGGGAAACGGCAAGAGATTCATCACACCTAAATTTATCGAAAGCACAACCGCCATATATATTAGGTCAGAAATCCCTGAAGAAGCGGCCTCACCAAGCGTTTCAGTCACTCCGACAGGTCCGCTAACTGCCTCAACACCGTATCTGCCCGTAATCAAATCAATGAGCGATTCCCACACCATTTCAATTGTAAGCTCGGAACGCCAAAATGCCTGCTTAACAACATTTGTGAAGGTTTTCTCCTCAGCATAAACGTAAAAATCAAGTGAACCGAATAAAACTCCTGATGATGTAGTAACCGGAAACTCCACATCAGGTATGATTATTGTTTCACCGTCACGTTTCACCGTAACGTCAACGGGCT
>JAJQHI010000212.1 GCA_021199825.1 Bacillota bacterium | reverse complement strand
AAATCATACAATTTGAGGGAGAGGCGCGCTAAACTTCACATATAAATGACAGCCCCTCCTTTGAAAGCGCCTCCTCAAAGTGAGGTGTGCCGCGACCGAGTGTGCGGCACCTCTCCTCAAGCTCGCGTGTCGGGTGCGAAAGCTTCCTTTCGGCAACCCTCTTTCGCGTATGCTCTGCTATTGTGTCAAGTATGGTCATTCGTTGCTCATCCTGATGAAGTTTTCGAGCTTTTCGTATGCGGCGCCCGAATCGATAAGCTTCGCCGCAAGCGTAACGCCGTCCTTGATTGACTCAGCCTTGCCGGCAATGTAAATCGCCGCGCCAGAGTTTATCAAAACCGCGTCGCGCTTAGCGCCGTGCTCACCCTTCAGCACTGAGCGTGTGATTTCCGCGTTCTTTTCGGGTGTTCCGCCTACAAGCTCGGATTTGTCGTACCTTGAAAGCCCAAGCTCCTCAGGCGTTACGATGTAGGCGTTGTATTTGCCGTCACCGAAGTCGCACACCTTTGTCGGCGAGCTGACGGAAAGCTCATCGAGCTTGTCAAGACCGTAAACCACCATTCCGCGGCGTACTCCGAGGCTTGTAAGAACTCTTGCCATCGGCTCGACCAAGGATTCGTCGTAAACGCCGAGCAGATGATATGTCGGATTTGCGGGGTTCGCGAGAGGTCCTAAGATGTTGAATACTGTGCGTATTCCAAGCTCACGGCGGATCGCACCGACATACTTCATCGACGTGTGGTATTTCTGCGCGAAGAGGAAGCAGAAGCCTATTTTGTCGAGAAGCTCGCGCGCTTTTTCGGGCTCAATGTCTATTTTTGCGCCGAGCGCCTCAAGGCAGTCGGCAGCACCGCATTTTGACGATGCCGCACGGTTGCCGTGCTTTGCCACCTTGACACCCGCCGCGGCAATGACGAATGAGGATGTCGTTGAAATATTGAAGCTTCCGGCACCGTCGCCTCCCGTGCCGACAATTTCGAGAACGTCCCCGTCATAATTTACGGGAAGGGCATGCTCACGCATTGCGGCGGCGCATCCGGCGATTTCGTCAGCCGTTTCGGCAACGTCACTTTTTGTTGAAAGCGCCGCCAAAAAAGCCGCATTCATAGTCTGCGTTGTTTCGCCTGACATGATTTCATTGACAACTGCGTAAGCCTCATCGTATGTCAGGTCCTGACCTGACACGATTTTTGCGATTGCTTCTTTGATCATAGGATTTCACCTCACATATAAATTTAAAAAATTTTGTACGATTTGACCCCCGCACGGTGTCATAACCGATTCGGGGTGGAACTGAACCCCGACAACGGGGTATTCTTCATGCTCAACAGCCATAACCTCGCCCTCATCCGTGTAAGCCGTCACTTTAAGCTCACGCGGGAGGGTTTCGGGCAGGGCAGCCAGGGAATGATAGCGCGCAGCCTGAAACGGGGAATCTACTCCCAAAAAGAGCTTGCTGTCGGGTGTGTGCTTTACGGGCGATACCTTTCCGTGCATTAAGCGGGATGCATATCCCACAACACCGCCGAACGCCGCGAAAATTGACTGATGTCCGAGGCATACGCCGAATATCGGTATTTTGCCCGCAAAGCGCTTGATTGCCGGTATGCATACGCCCGCGTTTTCGGGGCGACCGGGACCGGGGGAGAGGAAAATCGCGTCCGGTGACACCTCCTCAATTTCATCAAGCGTGATTTTGTCGTTTCTCACTACCTTAGTGTCGGGGCGAAAAGACCCGATAAGCTGATAAAGATTATATGAAAAGCTGTCGTAATTGTCGATAAGAAGTATCATTCGAGTCCCTCCGCTGCCGTGTGAATGGCGCTGACAACCGCAAACGCCTTGTTTATGCATTCTTTATACTCGGTCGCAGGTACGCTGTCAGCGACGATTCCTGCGCCTGACCTGACGGTCACGACGCCGTTTTTCTTATATGCGAGCCTTATGGCAATGCAGGTGTCAAGATTTCCTGTAAAATCAAGGTATCCGACGGCTCCGCCGTATATTCCGCGGCGCTCACCCTCAAGCTCGCTTATAATCTCACATGCGCGAAGCTTCGGCGCGCCTGAGAGCGTGCCTGCCGGAAGGATTGAATCTATCGCGTCAAGCGCGTCCATATCCCCTCTCAGTTTGCCTCTGACGGTCGAGCCTATATGCATTACATGCGAAAAGCGCAGAATATCAAGGTATGATTCCATTTCAACGGTGCCAAGCTCACTTATCCTTCCGATGTCGTTCCGACCAAGGTCAACGAGCATATTGTGCTCAGACAGCTCCTTTTCATCAGCCAAAAGCGACCTTTCAAGCTCAAGGTCCTCCTCCCTCGTCCTTCCGCGCGGGCGCGTTCCCGCCAACGGGAAGGTGTGAAGCGTTCCGTTTTCAAGCTTGACAAGAGTTTCCGGCGATGCTCCGGCAATTTCGATGTCGTCGCTTCTGAAATAAAACATATAGGGCGACGGATTTGCCGAGCGAAGAACACGGTATGTGTCAAATAGGCTTCCCTCAGCCTCGACCGACTGCGGATTCGAGAGCACAACCTGGAATATGTCGCCCTCTTTTATATAGTATTTTCCCCGCTCGACCATCTGCGAGTATTCCTCGCACGAAAAACGCGGTGTAAGCTCGCCCTTGAGCTTAAGCTTCGGAAAATACGCCCGAACTCCGCTTGAGAGCAGTGTCACAATATCGTCTATTTTGCCGCGTGCCTTGTCGTATTCTTCATAAACCTTATCTGTGTCGGTCACATCAACGCCCGCAATGATATAAATCTTTTGTCTGTATCCGTCAAACGCAATCACCTGGTCAAAGAGCATGAGGTCAACGTCACGGAAGTCACCGCCAGAAAGCTCGTCAAATGAAAGCGTAGGCTCCGAGTACTTTATGTAGTCGTATGAAAAATATCCGACAAGCCCTCCCGAAAAGGGAGGCATTCCATCAATTGCGGGGCTTTTGTATTCTTTGAGTATTTTGCGTATTTCGTTCTTTGGATGAGTGACGTGAATTTGTGTTTCCGTCTCCTCACTGCCTTCAAGCGCGCCGCGTATTCTGAGGTTGCCGTCGTTTGACGTTATCTCAAGGGTGGGGCTGCAGCCTAAAAATGACCATCTGCCCCATCTTTGATTCTGCTCCGCGCTTTCGAGCAAAAAGCAGTGCTTATCGGCAGCCGACAGTATGCGCATAACCTCAATCGGCGTGAATCTGTCCGCCATCAGCTCGCGGCAAATTGGAACGCGCCGGTATTCCTTGCTGTCGGCGTATTCCTTAACCGCGTCAGGTGACGGATAAAACGAATTTTTCATATAATAAAACCTCCTTTTGAAGCCTTGGCATAAAAAAACCGTCCCGAAAAAGCCAAAGGCTCTTTCAAGGATGGACAATCTGCCCGCGGTGCCACCTTGATTCACGGTTACCCGTGCTGCTCACTGAAACGGGGAAGTGGAGCACTTCCGAATTTCATCGCGTTTTAACGTGCGCTTCCA
>JAJQHI010000102.1 GCA_021199825.1 Bacillota bacterium | reverse complement strand
TTGATGACGTCAGCCCAATGCTTCTTGCCGCCCGCATATGCCGTCTCATTCGGATTTTTCTTAAAAAATGCCATAACTTCCTCCGTAAATTTTGCTTGTATATCAGTATTCCCCCGCAAAACGGGGGAATACTGAAGTCACAGTATTATAAAGCGCGGCGCAATTACGCCATCTTCTTGTCGCGGATAAGGTTCTTCATTCCCGTGAACTCTTCATCCACATAGGAACGGTTCATCGTGGTTGAAATGTTGATTGAATACTCGATTCCGTTTCCTCTGAGCTGAACGGTGTCGAGAACGGTGTATATGAAGCTCTTCGTCTTGCGGTTGTAGAGCTTGCTGAGAACCTCAAGCGTACGGACGTTGGTGATGTCCCTATAGAAGATCTCAACCGTCTCCTCCTGATAGATTCTTCCGGTTGAAATGTCCGCGTTTCCTATGTAAACATAGAGCTGATCCTCGCCGAAGCAGATCCTTGTATACTGAACGAGAAGCGAACGAATAACCTCGTCTGTGCCGAGTCTCTGAGCCCATACGGGGTCACCGCTGTCATCCTTGCCGAAAAGCGACTTTATAGATGCAACGAGATTAGAAAAGCGTCCCTTCTTTTTCATGTCGTCAGCCGTGAGTGCGAGTGCCGCGCTCGGATGTGCGCCGAAACCGTGAACAACGATAGGGTTGATGAGATTCTCATCCACCATGTTGAGCTTTTCGCTCGCTCTGTTCTGGAGCATACCGAGCGTGTTGTCCGTCGCCATATCGACCTGCTGCTCTGTTGCCTGACGATTAGCCAGAATTATGAGCACGCCGACAGCAACAACGGCAATTCCGATGATGATAACGACAATTTTGCCGCCCACGCCATCAATCGTTGCGCCAACAATGACGATAACAATTCCTACCAACATCCACATAACGGCGCTGGCAAGCTTGCTTGCTGCAAGGAAGTAATTCCTCAGCTCTTTGCTGTTAGATACCATATTTCCCTCCATGTATCTCTATTTGCCGAGTGAACGGCTTATATTTGTAAAGCCGGCGCTGCGACCACACCGTCGAGCTTTAACAGCATATCAAGGTCCGCGTTTGCTACTCCCGCGGCTTTTGCGTTTGCGAGCGCGTCCTGATACGTTTCGGATGCGCGCAGACGCTTGTTGAAATAATAATCATAGAGAACATACGCCTTGAAATAATAATATATTCCCCGCCCCTCAATCATAATCGCTGAGTTGACATCCGTGAGTATCCTCTCGACCGTATCCTTGCGCTGACGGAACGGGCGCTCACCGTTAAGCCTGCACACAGCGGCATAAAAGAACGGCTCGGAATCCTCGAAATTGTCCTCCATAGCCTTTTCAAACGCGGGAAGAGCTCGCTCATACTGCTTCAGCATAAGATAGCACATAGCAATCGACTTGTTCACCGCCATGTTGTCGGGGTTTTCCTCAAGGGTTTTGCGGTAAGAGCTCGCGTATTTATTAACCATCGGCAGCGGCATTGATGCAACGCTGCTGAAGCTTGAAATAATAATAGGCTTCCCGCAATATTCACATTCAGACTGACCGGTCGACACCCTCGCGCCGCATCCCGGACAATTCAGTTCAATAACCTGCATTCTCATATGTATTATATCTCCTTCCGAAGAGCAAACAGGCGGCATTTATGCGCACCATTCTTCATTTCTTTATTATACTACTATTTTTTCGCGTTGTAAATACGATTGACTTAAAAATTCGAGTTTACAGGAATTTTATAATTAAGCCCTGTCTTATTTACAGCAAAAGTGTCCCACTTTGCCGGACCCGCAAAATGAGACACCCCTGCGTTTTTGTTAGATTATACTCAGTTTTCCTTAGCGAAGACGAGCATATTGAAATGCACGGTCTCCGTCGCGCTCGCAAGTCCGAACATCGAAAGGATAGCGGCAAGGCATCCCTTGTTCTTCGTAACGGGAACTTCCTGAATAAACTCAAGCTCCCATCCGCCGACAGCCTCTCTGTCGATGATTGCCGCGTACTGCTTTACAGCCTCCGCGTAGCTGTCTTTTTTCTGAATTGTCAGTCCGATAGGACCTGCGACCGTCTTGTACTGTTTCATAATACAACGTTCCTCCACTGTTTTTTTATGTATCCGACATCCGACTGTCCTGTCAGCGGTCGAGAATACCGTGAATAAATTTGTCGAGCGCACGCCTTACAATTGAGCTGACCGCCCCGCCCTTTTTTAAATGCTTCGCCAATGTCGGGCTGACCTTATAATAAATCCTAATAAAAAGCCTTCCCGCCGCCGATTTATAAAGGACCTCATCGCGGAATCGTCTCAGTGCGTACACCTCATCGCACGAATACGACCCGTATACCGCCGTCGCTATGTAGCACCCGCTCTGCCCGCTCGGTTCTTCCTTTACGTCAAACTCTCCGTTTTTCGCCGCCTCGATAAACTGCAAAGACTCCGCTATGCTCTCCGCGTACTTCGCTGCCGTCTCCTGCGGCGCGTATTCAATCGCGCGCTTCGCGTATTTGACAATTGTCGTCTGCATTATCGACGCCTTGACAAGCGGTCCGCTGTTTCCGTATTTGTCGCGATACTGATAATAAGCGTCAAAATAAGCGTTGCAAAGATAAAGTCCCCACCACGCCTCATGGCAGTTTGGCTTGATGGCTATTATCTCATCGAAGAACTTCACCGCCTTTTCGTAGTTTCCGTCCTCCATAGCGAACGTCGCCGACTGCAAAAGAGTTTTTGCAGTCGGAAGCCCGTCAATCGTTATAACATCTATAACCTTATAAGCCGCGTGACAGTATTCGCATTCGCCGAAACCGTTAAGGTCAATGTCATCGACGTTTATTTTTCCTCCGCAGCTTGTGCAGATAGCGGGCTGCATTGCCATATAAAATCACCTCTTCACGGATTATCTTCCCCGCCGTTCGGGTAGTGACACCTCAAAAGCCTGCCTGTGCCCTTGAGTATGCCCCTTATCAGTCCGTATTTATTTATTGCAAGCTTCATATATTCGGAGCAGGTAGGCGTAAACACACACGCCGCACGCACCGCCTCAGGTGCATATTTTTGATAAATCAAAATGAGCCAAATAGCCGTTTTCTTCGAAAAAAGCACAAAGACGACCAAAACCGCGGGAAGCCCCCACAAAGGATTCACGCTCAAAAAGTGAAGTGCCATAAACAAAGCCGCAAATACCACCAGCGTCAGCGTTATTTTTATAATGCCGCGTTTTGGATTTATATCAGGACGCGGGACCTTTTTTGCCTCAAGCTCCCGCACTAAAACAAGCATTGCCTTTTGCATGCTCATCTCACGCGAGGTGTCAACCGTGTCATCATATAAATTATCCGGTCTTTGCTCGTTCATCATTTTCACCGTGCGGTCCCCGTCAATACACATTTTTCTGATTATTCGTCTTTATTCGGCTTTATTATAGCATATTGCTGCCATGCTGTAAATATGATAGACTTTAAATTTTCGAACTTTTTTGCATCCTATTTATTGTATGATTT
>JAJQHI010000100.1 GCA_021199825.1 Bacillota bacterium | reverse complement strand
CACATTTCCGCGCTGACGCGGAGGTGATATCGGTTGATGTCGCCTCAATATCGCAGTTAGGCTCGCTTTATGATGAGGTTGGCGACGGCGTGCTTTTCATGATTGACCATCACCCGGACGGCGAGGGGAGGTTCGCGCCGTGCTACGCTGACCCGACTGCCGCGGCAAACGGCGAGATTATATTTGACCTTATCGAGCTGATGAGGGAACGTGGCATATGGAATAATATTCCGAGGTCTGCTTGGACATACCTTTTTGCCGCCATAAGCGGCGATACGGGAAGCTTCTGCTTTGCCAACACGACGGAAAAGACGCATATAACTGCGGCGGAGCTTATCAGGCGCGGAGCGGAATTTGAGAGGTGCTCATTTTATCTGCATAAGCTGCGCTATTCCCGTGAAACGGCAGCGGAGACGCTCGCCGTATCGAAAATGAAGCGCTTTTGCGGCGGCAGGCTCGCGGTTTCCGTTATAACGGCTGCGGACGCGGCGTCTGCGGGGCTTGAGATGCCCGATTTCGGCGCGGTATCGGATATTATGAGATGCTATGACGGGGTGCTTGTGGGCGCGTCGGTGCGCGAATGCGCAGAGGGCTCGTGGCGTGTGTCGCTGCGGGCGAATGTGCCCGTTGACTGCGGGCAGGTTGCCAAATCGTTTGGCGGCGGGGGTCACGTTCAGGCTGCGGGCTTCAATATATCAGCCGAGGGCGGGGAGAGCGCCGAGAGAATACTTGTATCAGCCGTTTCGGCGGCGATTGAAAAATACATGAAGACGACGGGAAACGGAGACGGAGATGAGAGACGGAATGACTGAGAATGAGGCGATGAACGAAAAAAAGGAAGAGCCGTGCGGCGTTTTGGTTATTGACAAGCCGGCGGGGATGACGTCGTTTGACGTTGTGAAGCGGGTGAGGCATATATATGGGGTTCAGCGCGTCGGTCACACGGGGACGCTTGACCCGGACGCCACGGGTGTGCTTATTGTTTTGGTCGGGCGCGCCGTCAAGGCGGCAAGCTATGCCTCCGCCTCGAAAAAACGCTACACCACCTGCTTAAAGCTCGGCGTCGCGACTGACACCGAGGACATGAGCGGACGTGTGATTTCACGTTCCGAAAGCATTCCGCATGCGGATGAGGTCGAGGCGGCTGTGAGCTCGTATCTCGGCGAATATATGCAGACGCCGCCGATGTATTCGGCGCTCAAGGTGGGCGGTCAGAAGCTTGTGAATCTTGCCCGCCGCGGCGTTACGGTTGAGCGCAGCCCAAGGCTCGTGATTATACATTCGATTGAGATAGTCAAGTCTGAGGCGGAGGACGAATATGTGCTTGACGTTTCGTGCTCGTCGGGTACATATATACGCACGCTCTGCGCCGACATAGGAAACAAGCTCGGCTGCGGCGGGTGCATGAAGTGGCTCAGGCGTACAGAGGTCGGGCGCTTCACGCTGAACGACGCGGTGGACGTGCATGACATAGCGTCTGACCCGGAGGAGTGTCTGTGCCCTGTGGATGAGCTCTTTGACGGCATTCCGCGGATTGATTTTTCGCTTGCGGACGCGATGGTGCTTTTTAACGGCGGCGTCGTTGAGGTTGCGCCCGACGACATAAAAATACCTGAGGACGCGGGCGTCGTCGGCAGGCAGGACGGGATTTACGCCTTTTGCAGGAACGGCAGGTTATTTGCCCTTGGACGCATTGGCTCGGCAGGGGCAAAAACGGCGAAGCTTTTTACCATTCACGCGGACGAAATATGATGATATAGATTATAAAATATACTGACAAATGAAAGGGAAACGCAATGATTGATTTTATCGACACCGCGATGCAGCTGTCGCGGATGATGTCGCTTTCGGGCTCCGAATACAGAGCCGAGGAGAGTTTAGTCTCGCTCTTTGGCGGATATTTTGACGAGTGGGAGCGGGACGTTCTCGGAAATTACATCTTTCATAAGCGGGCGGCGACTGAGAACGCGCCGAAGCTTATGATTGACGCGCATTTTGACGCGGTCGGTCTGATGGTTTACGAGGTGACGAAGGAGGGCAACCTCAAGGTTGTTTCCGTCGGCGGGGTTGACAGCAAGGTGCTGCCCGCGGCTGAGGTGACAATTCACGCAGACGAGGATATTTACGGTGTTGTCATGGCGAAGCCTCCGCATCTTTTAAAGGGAGGCGAGCGCACAAAGGTGATATCCACGGACGAGCTTTTGATTGACACGGGGTACACAAAGGATGAGATTGCCGACATAGGCGTTGATATCGGCACGCCGGTGAGCTTCAGATACCCGCCCATGCGTCTCAAAAACGGGCGCGCCGTTGGGTGCGCGTTTGACGACAAGGCATGCGTGGCGGCGGGGCTGCTCGCCTTTGACATGATGAAGGAGTCGGGCGAGGAGAGCCTTTTTGACACGTATTTTGTCGTGTCGGCGGGCGAGGAGACCGGAATGTCGGGCGCCGAAAAGGCTGCGTACAAAATCAAGCCCGACCTTGCCCTGATACTGGACGTTGGGTTCGCGTCATCCCCCGACTCGCCTGAGGAAAACTCAGTGGCGCCGCTTGGGAGCGGTGCCGTGGTGTCGGTATCGGCGGCGACCTCCGTTTCCCTTACGCGCAGGATGATGAAAATATGCGAGCGCGAGGGCATAAAGTATACGGTGTCGGCTGAGGCGGCGGGAACGGGCTCGAACGCAGACAGGGTCCCGCTTGTTGAGTGTGGAATTGACGCGGTGCTGCTCGGCATTCCGCTTCGCTCAATGCACACTGAGGGCGAGGTTATCGACGAGGCTGACGGATACGAGCTGGCGAAGCTTGTCGCCGCCGTCATGAAAGACAGTGAGACGGAGGAATATTATCATGAGTGAGCTTCACGGAATTGAGCTTCTGGAGCGTCTGTCGCTCGCCTTCGGTCCGACGGGGTGCGAGGGCGACGTTGCTGACATAATCGAGGAGCAGATAAAGGGGTACGCGGATGAGATAAGGCGCGACAGAAAGGGCAATCTCACGGCGTACATTTACGGCAAAAATCACGGCACGGACGACGAAAAGCGTTTCATGTTCTCCGCTCATATGGATGAGGTCGGGTTCATGATAACGGACATAAACGGAGACGGGACGCTTAAATTTACAAATCTCGGCGGCATTGTGCCGTCTGTGCTGCCCGCAAGGCGCGTCACGATAAAGGGCTCGTGCGGCGAATACATTCCCGCCGTCATAGGCTCAAAGGCTATACATCTGCAGAGCGGAGACGAGGCAAAGCGCGCAGCTGACATATCGGGCTTATACATGGATTTCGGCGCGCGCGACAGGGAGGACGCGGAAAAATACGTCTCACGCGGAGACTTCGCGACCTTCTCATCAGATTTTGTGCGCTTCGGGTATGAAGGCGCGCAGATAAAATGCAAGGCGCTTGACGACAGGTTTGGATGCGCAGTGATGTGCGATACGCTGCGTGAGCTTAAAAGTCGGGAGCAAATTGATGCGGACATTGTGTTTGCCTTCACCACATCTGAGGAAATCGGCAAAT
>JAJQHI010000047.1 GCA_021199825.1 Bacillota bacterium | reverse complement strand
CCGCGAAATTGTCCCCGCTATAGTTTCGTAGGACTTGTGGAATACGGCAAACGAAATCCTTATACGCCGAAGCGAAGACGTAAAAAACAGAAAAGGAATCTGCAATCACGCAAACCTTCTCACAGGCAAGCTCTTCTGCACGGAATGTGGTCTTCCCTATTACCGAAGAGAATCAAAAGATAAAGCGGGCAACGTGAACTCCAAGTGGGTTTGCTCAGGAAAAATCAAAAACGGCAAGGAATCATGTGACTCTCTGCCGATATACGAAAATGAAATCAAATCAATTCTTTTCGAGGTTTTTCGGGAAACAAAAGACATCGCGGACGCCATGCTTGATGAGTACGTCAAAATGTATCGCACAATGACATGCGACGGCATGCTCACAAAGCAAATTGAAAAGCAGCAAAGCATAATCGAATCTGTCCACAGAAAAAAGAGAAAGCTTTTGCAGCTGGTCACAGATGACAATATCACTGACCGCGATTTCAAAGAAATGACCGCCCAATGTAATGAGGAACTTGACACTGCTGAGAAAGAGCTTGCTGACCTTATGGCAAGCCAGGATTCAAGCGAAGACTTCAGAAAGCATATGGAAAAAATCCGAAAGGTATTGCGCGATGCCGAGAAGAGCGCCGATAAAGGCGAAATCTCAAAAGAGTTTGTAGACACCTACATTGATAAGATTTTTGCGACACCAATAGATGACAATACCATACAGCTTGAAATTCGCATTTTCACTGGCGATACCACATCAAAGTACCTTCAAAAGCTCAAACGCCGTGGCACCTCAGCCAATACGTCTTCAAGCGAAAACGTAATTCCAGATAACAGAACGGATAGCAATAATTCTGACGTTTCTATGGGTCACACGTTCAAGAAAATGGTTGAGAAGTACGAGAACGATATCAAATCGTCAAAGTAATAATTGCCAAAAGGCAATATCCCCATATTCATTTTCAATGAATGCTCATTTTCAATGAATGCTGCGGGAACAAAAAAGAGAGGGAATCCCCTCTCTTTTTTGTATCGAATTATTCTTTATGATTCGGCGCCATTCGGAACCTCCCACATGATGAGAATCGCTCCGTCCTCAACGCTCGCCGTGACCTCTTTTCCCAAGGTGTGATTGCTCACACCAAGCGGAAACTCAGGCTTAAGCGTAATATCCAGCGCCTCATATTCGCCCCCGCGGACCGTCACGCCGTGCGCTTCACTCCCAAAGGCAAATACTGATATAACCCCCTCAGGGATAAATGAAAAACTGCCGTTTTTTATAATCGTCGCCGTTATGCCGTTCCCGTAAAGATATCCCTCGCCCCCGCGGTTTGCAATATATAAAAGCGCCTGCAAATTGCCCACAGTGTGGTCAAGACGTCCGCCGGTGCCGCCGTAAATGTGAAACTCCCGGCATCCTTCAGAAAGACCGTACTTGACAGAATAAATCAGGTCGGTATCGTCCTTGACGACAGGCAAAATTATCACATCCGTGTCAAACGCAGGTTCGGGCGATGAATCAAAATCGCCGATTACAAGCGTCGGCGTAACTCCGAGCAGCTCACAGAGCGTCTGCCCTCCGTCCGCAGCAATTACAATGTCACCCTCAGCCGGCGTGGCAATCAGCGGTGAATACTCACCCGCACCGAATATAAAACAGCGTTTTTCCATGTAAAATCTCCGATATATGTTTCAGTCTTATTTGTTCGTCTGCTCTCCCGACAATACATTCTTGCCGACAGTCATGGCAATAACAGCAATTACAACAGCCGCAACGGTAACCACAATCAAGTTGACCCAATCAACATTTGAAATCAGCGTAATGTCAAATTCGCCTGTTTCGCCGTTCTGAATCTCCGCGAATACGGCAAGCAGATCATATCCGAGCGCAACAGCAATGGCAAGCCCCGATATAGCCGTGGGAAGTCCGCTGCCGGAGCTCTTGCTCTCCGCCCTCTTCATTCTGACAGGCTCCGCAGCGCGGAAATCTATCATCGAACCGATATAAAGCGATACTATCACCATTATAATCATCTCAGGCAGCATATATGTCGCGTTGTAGATGAGCGAATATGACATCGCGGCAGCCGTGGGAATCGAAATTCCCGCCCAAACGGTAGCGCCCGATATAACATGGCAGATATATCTGAGCACACATACAAGCACAGAACCGGCGGTAATGGCGGCAGCCTGATTTTTGATGACCCCGCGGAACGCGCCGCCAAGCCCCGTTACCGCAAACGCGATAATGTAGTCAAGCAGCACAACAGCCAGAACGCTCTGCCAGGTTGTCACATACGAGAGCGTTGAAAGCCCCGTAAGCTGCTCAACGACAGCGTATACAAGCCCCGAACCGAGCCCCCACGCGAGTCCCCAGCGATATGAAATAATTACAATCGGGAACATCGAAGCGAGCGTTACCGATCCGCCGTAGGGCAGATCAACGAGCTTGATGAAGCTCAGAATGACAGCAAGTGCTATCAGAATCGCGCTTTCAGTAAGCGCACGTGTCTTTGTCTTTTCCATAGTGTCCCTCCGATAAAGCAAAATTTACGGAGCGCACCGAAAGAAACGCTCCGCAAAATTCACAGCAAAAAACGCACTGCAAAAAAGCCTTATCATTCCTACGGCGGCATTATCCGCATCAGGTTCATAGGGTTCCGTGGATGATTTCCAGCGTCTCAGCCGCGCACACGCAGCGCCCCTTTATGGACGACAGTGATATTTTAGCGCATAAATCGCGCCCTGTCAAGTACTTTTTAAAAAAATATCAATAGTATTTGCTGTATTCCGCGAGCGACCCGACAATCGTCTCAATCGCGTATGATCTGTCACGCACATCCTTGACGACAGTCGGCAGCTTGCGCTCAAGGTTCTTATACACCGTAAAAAAGTGCTGCATCTCGTCCATTATGTGAGGCGGAAGCTCCGTGATGTCGTTGTAGTCGTTGTAAAACGGATCCTCATACGGCACCGCGATGATTTTCTCGTCCGCACTCTCCCCATCATTCATCACAATAACGCCGATAGGCTTGCACCTAACAAGGCTGAGCGGGCGAATGCCCTCGCTGCAAAGCACCAGCACGTCAAGCGGATCGTTGTCAGGCGCGAGCGTGAGTGGCAAAAAGCCGTAATTCGCGGGATAATGGGTCGAGGTATAAAGAATGCGGTCAAGGTAAAGCGCGCCCGTTTCCTTGTCAAGCTCGTATTTGTTCTTGGACCCCTTCTCAATTTCAATAACAGCCCAAAAATCATCGGGCTTCATATGCTTTCTCGGTACGTCATGCCAAAGATTCATGTCAATACTCTCCCGGAGTTTTATTTTGATATCTCAATTTTATCACAAAATCGTCCCCGCGTCAACATTTTTTCCTTGTAAAATATATTTTTGTGCCGCTCCGATTTTTGCCCGCGCATCGAAAAATTCTGAAAAAAGCAGTTGACACGCCCGCACATTTGTGGTATAATAATAAGTGTGCCATGAAAACAATCATTTATAGCTTCAGTTTTCATGTCTCCTTACTGCC
>JAJQHI010000045.1 GCA_021199825.1 Bacillota bacterium | reverse complement strand
GGGAGCATATGAGCGTTACCCTTCGCATAGCGTCTGTCGGTGACACCTCAGCCGTTCGCTTTTTCGTTATCGACGAGGAAAGGCTGTCGGCGGGGCTTGACACGGTAAGGGAGCTTAAGCTCTGCCGGCTTGAGACGTGCCGCCTTGAAAGGGGCGCGGTTCGCAAAAAGCCTACATTGTTTATAGCGTCGGACTCGACGGCTCAGTCATACGGACCCGAAAATTACCCTCAGACGGGCTGGGGGCAGATGCTACATAAATATTTCCGCGGCGCGGATTTTGCGTTTGAGTATGTGCCGAAGGGCTCGTCATATTCGCTTTGCCGCGCATACGAATGTCCCGGCGTTATAATTGAGAACCGCTCAATCGGCGGGCGCAGCTCGCGCTCGTTTGTGCTTGAGGGCAAATGGAATGAGCTGCTTTTCAGGTGCGAGGCAGGAGACTATATATTCATTCAGTTTGGGCATAACGACTCGACAAAGGCAAGACCCAACAGATATACGTCGATTGACGAATTTGGCGAATACATAAGGATGTATGTCGCCTCTGCAAAGGCGCGCGGCGCGATTCCTGTGCTTGTGACGCCAGTTTCGCGCCGTTCAATCAATGAGGAAACGGGAGTATTCAATATTTCGTTCCCTGAGCACAGAAATACGGTGCTGAAAATTGCGCGTGAGCTTGACACTCCGGTGATAGATTTGGGACTTGAGAGCCGGAACATATGCGAGGGGATATGTGAGACGCTTGGTGCTGAGGCGACAAAGGAGCTTTTCCTTTGGACATACGAGGGCGAATATTCGGGCGTTTACTGCCGCGGCAGCCGCGACGACACGCATTTGCAAAGAAGGGGCGCGCTCATTTTCGCGGGAGCGGTGGCAAAGCTTATTGAAGCTTCAGATGACACCCGTCTTGACCCTTTAAAGGCGCAGCTTGACCCTGATATGAAGTATGAGCTTTATCTGCCCACAGGCGAGGAGAGGCATTGATGGGGAGCGAGCTGAATCTTTGCTCAGTCGGTGTGATACGCGAGCTTTTGAGTGAATTTGACTCAGCCCCGCGAAAGGATTTCGGGCAGAATTTCCTGACGAACCTGTCAGTGCCGAAAAAAATCGCGGAAATTGCGGGCGGCTCGGATGTACGGAATGTAATTGAGGTAGGACCGGGTATAGGATGCCTGACGCGGGAGCTGTCGGCTGTTTTTGAGCGCGTCGCCGCGGTTGAAATAGACAAAAAGCTGATTCCTCTCTTGGGTCGCACACTTGAAGGGTGCGATAACGTAAGGGTTACGAACGCTGACGTGATGAAGCTTGACATTGCGGCGTTTGCAAAGGAATGCTTTGGCGGGGAGGAGTACTGTGTTTGCGCGAATCTGCCCTACTACATCACCACCCCCGTTATAATGAAGTTTTTGCGCGAGGGGGGCGAAAGTCTTCGTTCGATGACAGTTATGGTGCAAAGTGAGGTCGCCGACAGACTGACGGCGCGTGAGGGCACCGCGGACTACGGCATGATAACAGCGGGGATTGCGTATTACGGACACGCGGAGCGCGTTATGAAGGTGTCGGCGGGGAACTTTTATCCCGTGCCGAAGGTTAATTCCGCGGTAGTCAGGATAACGCTTTACGAGGCGGGTGAGGAGCCCTTCCGCCCGATTGATGACGGGATGTATTTCTCCCTCATTTCGGCGGCGTTTGCCGAGCGCAGAAAGACATTGGTCAACTCGGTGTCATCGGGACTGTCAATACCAAAGCCTGAGGTTGAGCGCGTTCTTTCCTCCCTTGGATATGATGTGAGAGTGCGGGGCGAGGCTGTTTCTCCTGAGGGGTTTTGCAGAATATCGGACGCGCTGTCTGTGCTGCGGGCGCGTGAAAGTCAAGAATAAAAAATCCGCAGGCGGTGAAAAACATCGTCTGCGGATTTTTTTATTTTTCCACTATGTTGAGGTTTGTCGGCAGAATGCCCGACTGCTGATATACGATTTCCGTTATCTGCGCCACCTCTGAGGGCAAAAGACCGTCGCTTTTGACAATGACACTTGCCACGTCCCCGCTTATTATCGCCACGCAGTCCTCAAAGCCCTTAGCCTTGACCATCTCCTCGATTTTAGCCTCTGCGGTTATTTCAGCCGCGAGCGCCGCAATGTCTGAGCTTGCCTGATCCTTTACCTCCTGAAGGGCACTTTCGCTTTCGGCAACCGTCGCCAGAACCTGAATTGCCTCGTCCCGCGCCACATCCCGGTTGTAAGCCGCGCTTTCAAAATATTCGTCTCTGGCAGACGCCTCATCCGCCTCGTCAGATTCTGAGGCGGCGGGCGTGCCGCTGTCAGCGCCGTCCGATTCGAGAAGGGAAGCGTAATACGATGAGTCAATCACGTAACCAGACGCGTTGTTCGTTTCGCCCTCATCCTCACCGCCCGTAATTCCTGAAATGATAAAATTCAGCATTACGGCGACGGCGCACACAAAAACGGCGCATATGATAATCATATTTTTCGCGCCGACACGCCGCCCGATATGTACCATTCTGTCTTTGGCGCGTGATAAGGCGGCTTTTAAAGAGTCCTTTGTTATCTTCATGATGAAACCTCCGATAAATCCTTTGATGTGTCACATTTATATGTCGGACGCCGCGCCATTATTCGCCCTATCCCGCGCCCGCAACGGAAATTTTTGAAATAGGTATGCCGAGCGCCCGTGAGATAAGCTCCGTCAGGGTCTTTTTTACCGATATGTCCTCGCCTCCGAAGCATACGACAGCAACGCCTCTTACATTTGTCTCCTCGTCGAGGGTGAGCATGACAAAAACATCATCAACCCCATCGACGCTTTCGCACATTGCGGCGATTTCATCGCGAAGCGCTGCGGCATAATCTGAATATAGGAAGACCTCCGTGACGTCCTGCCCGACCTCACTGTCATTTTCAAAAAGGCTGCCGCCGAATATGATAAGCGCCGCGCCTAAAATCAACAGCAGTGCCGATATAATGAGCTTTCCCTTTGGTATTTTGCATAGCATATTCTTTGAACCGCCTTCATTCATATGTAACCGTCACCTCGCAGCTGTATTTTTCGCTGTACTCCTGTATTACGTTCTGCGCGTCAAGCAAGGAACCTGATTTTGCAGTTATGATTATTTTCTCCACCGATATGATATAATCCTCCCCGTCATAGAAAGCCCCTGCCGTGACATTTGCCGATACGTCCTCAAGCTCTGATTCTATTGTCTCGCGTATTTCCGACTCGGTCGCCTTTGCGAGCGCCTCGTATGCGTCAATATCCTCAAAGGTTTCATATTCGGGCAGCGATATTGTGATGCTCCTGTCGCCTTCCCCGCCTATGTGCGAGATGAGAGGGCTTGAGATGACTGTGAGAACGATGAGCCCCGATACGTACTTTATATACTTTGAGGTTTTGCCGTCGGGGAAAACGATTTCGGTTACCGATATTATAACGGCAGCGGCGATTACCGTAATGATATATGCACTCATGATAATGTGGGCGGGGCGCTCGGAGACGCTGTGACAACAGCCCTTTCGGGCATATCAATC
>JAJQHI010000005.1 GCA_021199825.1 Bacillota bacterium | reverse complement strand
AGAGCTTCTCAAGCGACTGCTTCACCGCCTCAGCGCTGCCCTTTACATCCGCTTTTACAATGATATTGAAATCCTTGATTCCGGATTCGATCTGCGCAAACATATCGTTGAGATTCGCCCTTGCGTTTGCGCGGAACATCTCTTCCTTTTCGCGTGAGCGTCTCTGCTCCGCAAGCTCTCGCGCCATTTTCTCATCCTCAACGGCGTTGAATTCATCGCCCGCCGACGGAACCTCCGAAAGACCCGTTATCTCAACAGGAACGGAAGGTCCTGCGGTTTTGAGTGAGTGTCCCGTTTCATCCGTCATTGAGAGTACGTGTCCGACAGATGTGCCCGCTATGACAATATCGCCTGATTTGAGCGTTCCGTTCTGGACGAGAACAGTCGCAACGGGACCGCGGCCGCGGTCAAGCTTTGCCTCGATGACAAGTCCCTGCGCGCGCCTTGCGGGATTGGCTTTGTAATCCTCAACCTCCGCTATGAGCAGAATATCCTCAAGAAGTGTGCTTATGCCCTCTTTAGTGACAGCCGACACGGGAACGCACATTACATCTCCGCCCCATTCCTCTGGGACAATATCGTATTTTGTGAGCTCCTGCATTATTGAGTCGGGATTTGCTCCCGGCTTATCCATTTTATTTATCGCGACAATAATCTGAACGCCCGCAGCCTTTGCGTGGTTGATAGCCTCAACCGTCTGGGGCATGATTCCGTCATCCGCCGCGACAACGATAATGGCGATATCCGTAGCCATCGCTCCGCGAAGTCTCATTGCGGTAAATGCCTCATGACCCGGAGTATCAAGGAAGGTTATATATTTGCCGCCGATGCTTACTCGGTAAGCTCCTATATGCTGTGTGATTCCGCCAGCCTCGCCCGCCGTAACGTTAGAATGCCTTATAGCGTCAAGCAGCGAAGTTTTGCCGTGGTCAACATGACCCATAACGCAGACAACGGGGCTGCGCTCAACGAGGCTTTCCTCAGAGTCAGCCTCAGTTTCAAAGAGCTGATCCTCTATGGTAACAACAACCTCGCGCTCGGCTGTGACGCCAAGCTCCTCGGTTATAAGATATGCGGTATCAAAATCAATCGTCTGATTGACCGTCGCCATAACGCCGTTCGCTATGAGCTTTTTAATAACCTCAGGCGCGGATATTTTGAGTCTTCCCGCAAGCTCGCCGACCGTTATCTCATCGGGAATCGTTATCTTGAGCTGACGGCGGCGCTGACGCTCGATCTCCTCCTTGCGCAGCTTATCCATTCCGCGGCGTTCCTTGTCGCGCTTCTTGCTGCTTATGGGGCGATTGTTTTGCTTTGTCAGCTTCTGCTTTGTGAACAGGTTATCGTCCTTATCAGATACGTAGCTCGTCAAATGCTCGCTGTACTTTTCAAGGTCAACCGAATTTGATCTTGTATCCACTATGCGTGTGTTGCCTGTGCGGCGGCGCGCCTCTCCCTGAACCTCTTTCTTCTTTTGCTTAGGCTCTCCCGACGCGCCCTCTGCGGGCTGCCACGGTCCGCGGTTTTTCTTGGGCGCTTCAACCTGACCGCGCCCTGAAATAACCTGACGCTCGCCCGATTGCTCGGCCGCCGCCGTTTCCCTTGGCTTTGTTGTCTGCTGGTTTTTAATTCTGCGGTCACCCGACTGCGAACGGTTCTGCTCAGAACGTTCAGAACGTTCTGTACGTTCCGTGCGTTCAACACGTTCCGTACGTTCTGTGCGCTGTGCGCGCTCTGTGCGTGCCTCAGGGCGTCCCTGCTCTGTGCGGTTATCACGGCGATTTTCCGCACGGTTATCCGTGTGCTGCCCCTGCGGCTTATTCTGTCCCCTGCCGTCTCGCTGGGTTTCGCGCTGACTCTCACGGGGCTTTGCGGGCTGTGTTTCCTGCGCCGCCGGCTTATTCTCCGATTCGGAGTGCTGCGGCTTTATGGTTTTTTCCTTCTGTGATGATTCAGTGTGAGCCGTCTTTTCACTCGACGGCTGCTTATTCTGTGTTTTTTCTGTATCGTGAGCTGCCGCACCAGCCTCTGTCTTAGTTTCAGTCTTAGTATCAGCCTTATCCTTAGACTCTGCTGCGGGGACCTCCTCTTTTTCCTGAGGCTTTGTCTCCTTTGACTCTTTGGCAGCCGCTACCGCGGGCTTTGAAGAGCCCTTATTTGCTTCCTTTTCACCAGCCGGCGTTTTCTTGACGACCGTCTTTTTCGGTATATACGTTTCGCCGCTCACGTAGCTGTCCAAATCCTCTATCTGATTCTCCGATGTCAAAACCTCAAGGAGCAGATTAAATTCAGACGGTTCAAGAGTCGCCATATGTGTTTTTCCCTCAATTCCGTTTTTGCTGAGAAGGTCAAGAATGTCTTTGCTCTTGAGATTAAAATCCTTCGCCAAACGGTTGATTCTATAGTTTGTGACCTGCTGTGCCATAAAAATCCTCCCCATGTGTAGGTTTTCGACGTAATTACATAAATAAAACGATTGAGCTGTCAGTCAGCTATCAAGCGGTCAGCTCTCAGGTGCCGCAAAATCGGCTCCGGCGCTGTCAATCGCGGCTTTGGCGGATAATGAAAGCCTGCTGTCGTTGATATACACCGCCGCGGTAGCACCGGACCTGCCAATTGAAACCGACAGCTCCTCTGCTGACGCGGAAAGCTTAATCAGCTCCGCTCCGTAAAAAGCACATTTATCGGAAAGCTTCTTTTCTGTTGTTACCGATATATCGGATGCCGCAAATACGGGGTACCTCCCGCCGCGTCTCAGTGTATCACAGACGTTTGGCGTACCCGCAATCAACAGCCCGCCGCGCTTTGCAATTCCGAAATACGAAAGCACCTTGTTCATTCCTCGCACGTTCCCTCGCATTTTTCTATTTCAAGCAAAAGGGTCTCCGCCACGCCCTCAGGTATCTCACACGAAAGGTTGCGGGCGAGCTGATTTGTCTTCAATGCTCGGCGAAGACATTCGCGGCTTTTGCATATATAAGCGCCCCTCCCCGACTTTTTTCCCGTGGGATCAATCGAAACCTCTCCATCAGGTGAGCGAACAATGCGTATAAGCTCACGCTTATCCCGCCTCTCACCACATCCGATGCAGCGCCGCTGAGGCTGCTTTCTTTCCTTTGTCATACACCCTTGATGTCTATCTTATACCCTGTCAAGCGTGCGGCAAGACGCGCGTTCTGCCCCTCCTTGCCTATTGCAAGCGAGAGCTGGTCCATATCAACATAAACCTTGGCGGAGCGCTCCTCCTCCATGTATACCTCATTTACAGCCGCGGGAGCAAGCGCCGCGCCTATATATTCTGCTGGGTCATCGCTGTACTTGACAATATCAATCTTTTCGCCGCGAAGCTCATCGAGTATAGCGGAGATTCTCGCGCCTCTGTTTCCGATGCATGAGCCGACCGCGTCAACATTTTCGTCACGTGACATAACGGCAATTTTCGTTCTTGAGCCCGCCTCGCGGCAAATGCCCTTGATTACGACTGTTCCGTCGGCAATTTCGGGAATTTCAAGCTCAAAAAGGCGCTTTACAAGGCTCGGATGTGTTCTTGAA
>JAJQHI010000060.1 GCA_021199825.1 Bacillota bacterium | reverse complement strand
ATTGCTGCCATGCTGTAAATATGATAGACTTTAAATTTTCGAACTTTTTTGCATACTATTTATTGTATGATTTCATTTGCTTTGCACTGAAGAAAATAATTACATGCCCGCGCAAAAAAACGCGACTTCCAAAAGTAAAATCAAGAGGGGAGAGCAGCAGCGATAAGCGAGGGAAAGCAAGGAAAGCCAGCATAGGAAAAACGTGCAGTAGGGTGGAAAGCGAAGAAAAGAGCAGAGTGAAAATAGAAAAAAGTATGACGAAAAAGCCTGAGGAGAAAATTTTTCAGACTAAAGTCCATCACGCTTGAAATTACTCCGGGAAGAAATCAGCGGAGCAAAAATAGGCGATTGAATAACGACTTTCGGTGGGATAAATGAAATGCTGAGGACGCCCCACTGAATTGCTCTGCTTTGCCGGACTTTATGTATTATGCCACATTATCTGACCAACCGCACCTGCTGGTGACACGGAGATTTCAAAGCGTTTGAACGAAGCCGCAGGCGGGGAGAGAACGCTTTGAAACTGTTTTGTTGTCGACAGTTACAAGACTTCCAATGCTTAAATTCACCTCTTTTTCTTTCCCGCGGTAGCCTCTACTCTTACTTTACCTCTTGATTTTACTTTTGGAAATCACGCTCCCAAAAAAATTATAAATTTTTTTTGGGAGAAGCGAAAAAACGCTTGACAAACCGAAAAACGTGTGCTATACTATGTATGTTGATGATAAAGGATGCGCCGCTGTGGCGAAATCGGCAGACGCAGCGGACTTAAAATCCGCCGGACCTTAAAATCCGTACCGGTTCAAGTCCGGTCAGCGGCATCATATCGCGGAGTAGAGCAGTCTGGAAGCTCGTCGGGCTCATAACCCGGAGGTCGTTGGTTCAAATCCTTCCTCCGCAATCAAATCGGCATTCGTAACATTTTGTGTAATGCATTATGTTTCGAATGCCTTTTTATTATCAAAACCGGAGGCTGGACTTATGAAGTTCGGAATGGTGCTTGAGGGAGGCGCTATGCGCGGAATGTACACGGCTGGTGTGCTTGATGTTTTTTATGAGCATGGACTCAAAACTGATGCTATGGTCGGCGTGTCGGTGGGCGCGCTTTTCGGCGTAAATTTTCTTTCGGGTCAAACGGGACGTGTAATTCGCTACAATAAGCGCTTCAACCAGGACAAAAACTATATGGGAATCCGTCCCCTTTTGCGCGAGGGCAATATCGTCAACACGAAATACGCTTATGAAAGAGTGCCGCATGAGCTTGATCCATTTGACGATGAGACGTATATGAAGTCAGGCGTTCCCTTTTATGCTGTCATCACCGATATTGAGATGGGAAATCCGGCTTATATTGAGGTCAAAAGCGTTTATCGCCAAATGGACACGCTTCGTGCGTCAGGTTCAATGCCTTTTGTATCAAAGCCTGTGAATATTGACGGTCGTTATTATCTTGACGGTGGGATTTCCGACAGCATTCCTTATGAATGGCTTTACAGTCAAGGCTACGAGCGTCAAATCATCGTCCTCACGCGGGACATCAGCTATAGGAAAAAGCCTATGTCAAAAGCTCTCATCAAGCTTTATTATCATAAGTACCCCGCGCTTGCAGAAAAGCTCATCCAACGCCATGAAAACTACAACAGTGCTGTTGACAAGCTCCCCGCTTGGGAAAAGGACGGGAAAGCACTGGTTATTCGTCCCTCTTCTCCCATCGAAATCGGCAGAATTGAGAGCAACCCCGACAAGCTTCAGTCGGTGTATGATCTCGGACGCGCAGACGCTGTGCGTCAGATAGACAGAGTGCTTGAATATACAAAAATGATGTGACTATCTCTTCAAAAGGAGGGATAGTCCTCTTTTTATTTTCAGAATGTTTTGACACCCTTCCTCATATGATTGCATAGGCACATTTTTGATATGTGCCCCATTTTTAAATCACTGATTTTCATATGAAGGGAGCAACCCGATTGACTATCACACCCCAGATAAACAGGGAAACAAATGCGCTGCCTCGCGGTCTTTCGGCAGATGAAGCCGACGTTTCGCGAAGGCTGCACGGCTCAAACGCCATATTGCGAAAAAAGAAAAAGAGCTTTCTCAGGCGCTATCTTGAATGCTTTTCCGATCCGATAATCAAAATATTAATTGGTGCTGTTTTGATAAATCTTATCATATCAGCTGGAAATATAAATATATATGAGACGCTCGGCATTGTTGCCGCGGTTTTTTTGTCAACGATTGTTTCGGCAACGTCGGAGGCGGGAAGCGAGCGCGCGTTTGAAAAGCTAAACGAGATGACGAGCGACATTATGTGCAGCGTTATGCGTGACGGTGAGCTGACAACACTCCCAGTATCGGATATTGTAGTCGGTGACATTGTCCATGTAGGGGCAGGCGAGCTGATTCCTGCGGACGGCGTTATAATATCAGGATGCGTTTTTGTCGATCAAAGCGCCCTCAACGGCGAATCGCGTGAGGAGGAAAAATCGCCGTCAGTCTCTGCCGCTGACACATCCGCCGCCACCGACACGCTCTCATATGATATGAAAAACGCTCTTCTGCGAGGTTCTGCCGCCGTTTCGGGCACAGGATACATGCGCATTTTGAAGGTCGGGAGCGATACACTTTACGGGCAGATTGCGTGTTCACTTGAAACACAGACACGTGACAGCCCTATGAGGGAGCGCCTTTCGGTGCTTGCCAAAAACGTGAGCACAATAGGATATGCGGCGGCAGCACTTGTCGCGGCAGCATATCTTTTTAACGCATTTTTTATATCAAACGGAATGTCGCCTGAGGCAGCACTGCGCGACATTAAAGATATAAGGTACGCGCTATCCGAGCTCATCTCAGCCCTCACCCTTGCCGTATCCGTCATTGTCGTCGCAGTGCCTGAGGGGCTGCCTATGATGATAACAGTCGTGCTTTCGGCAAACACCCGCCGAATGCTGCGCGACAATGTGCTTATCAAAAAGCATATAGGAATTGAAACCGCGGGCAGCATGAACATTCTTTTTTGCGATAAAACAGGAACGCTCACTCGCGGCGAGCTTGACATCACCTCCATTATAACAAAGGACGAAACCTTCTCGTCCGCCGTCAGAATGCGGAAAAGCCGCGGTATATACGATTACTTTTTGCTTTCATGTACCTGCAACACGGAAAGCGTCATCGGACGCAAAAATGGACATTATATCGCCATGGGCGGAAACGCTACAGACAGAGCACTTTTGGAGTGCGTAATATCAGACGCGGGAACAAGAGAGCAGCCGCGAATTGTCGGGCGTGTCAGCTTTGACAGCAGACGAAAATATTCCGCCGTGACAATAGACTCAGGCGGCAGCCGCGAAACGCTCGTAAAAGGCGCGCCTGAGATTATTCTTCAGCGCTGTACGGGTTATATCGACAGGGACGGCACCCGTCATCCACTGCTTTCGGGCGCGGAGCTATTCAGCGCATACCGCAAAGCGGCAGAGGGCGGCGCGAGAGTTGTCGCTTTGGGCGTTTGCGACGGTGAGCTTTCGGATAAAATATACTTTATCGCGCTCGCGGTCATAT
>JAJQHI010000143.1 GCA_021199825.1 Bacillota bacterium | reverse complement strand
CCCATAGCAAGGGCAAGAGTGATATGGTGGTCGTTTACGATGCCGCCGTCTGAGCATACTGGAACGTAGATTCCGGTTTTCCTGAAATATTCGTCGCGTGCGCGGCATACCTCAATAACAGCCGTAGCCTGTCCGCGACCGATTCCCTTTGTCTCGCGCGTGATGCAGATGGAGCCGCCGCCTATACCGACCTTTACAAAGTCCGCACCGCATTCAACCAGGAAATTGAAGCCGTCAGCGTCAACAACATTGCCGGCACCGACCTTTACGGTGTCGCCGTACCTGTCACGAATCCATTTGAGTGTGCGGCGCTGCCATTCAGTGAAGCCCTCGGAGGAGTCTATGCAGAGAATATCAACGCCTGCGTCAACAAGAGCAGGCACGCGTGTTTCATAGTCGCGTGTGTTGATGCCCGCACCTACAACGTACCGCTTCTGCGAATCGAGAAGCTCATCGGGGGCGCGCTTGTGCTGGTCGTAGTCCTTGCGGAAAACAAAGCAGACAAGCTTGCCGTCCTCTGATACGATGGGAAGGGAATTGAGCTTATGCGCCCAAATAATGTCGTTTGCCTCCTTGAGGGATACTCCCTCATCGGCTACGATAAGCTTTGAGCGAGGCGTCATGAAGGATTCCACCGTCTCGTCGGAACTCATGCGGGATACTCTGTAGTCGCGTCCCGTCACAATGCCGATAAGAACGAAGTTCGGCGTGCCGTCATCAGTAACAGCCACAGTCGAATGTCCCGTCTTTTCCTTAAGAGCGATTACATCGCGCAGCGTTCCGTCCGGGCGAATGTTTGAGTCACTTACAACAAAGCCCGCTTTGTAGTTTTTAACTCGCGCAACCATAGCCGCCTCGTCCTCCACAGTTTGATTTCCGTAGATGAACGACATGCCGCCCTCTTTCGCAAGGGCAATAGCGAGCCTGTCTCCCGAAACAGACTGCATTATGGCGGAAACCATCGGAATGTTCAGCGACATTGCAGGGGATTCGCCTTTACCGTACTTCACAAGCGGCGTTTTGAGGGTGACATTTGAAGGAATGCACTCTGCCGACGAATACGCGGGAATTAAAAGGTATTCGCTGAAGGTATGGGACGGTTCATCGTAATAAAAAGCCATATACAACCTCCGTTATATTATCAACTATAGATATTATACTCACCTTGACCGCCGATGTCAACGGGTATAAACGTAAAGATTTGTGCTTTAAAACTCAAAGTTTTTATTCATTTTGAGACCATAACCTATGAAAGCTGCCCTTTTAATATTTGCCCGCACCACGCCTCGCGCAGAAAAAGAACACATCCCTTTGCCGTGTGTCGGGCTTTTCGGGCGTTATCTATGAAAATATCGGGAAGGTCAGCCATATCAAGGTGGTATACCCGATAAAGCACGTTTCTGAGACGCTCCAGTACGATATTCGGTTCACGGACATCGATATCGAGGACCAACGACTGCGGGTAAAGCGTAACTGTTAGATTATATACAGCTCTTGCCAGCTCGTCCGTCAGGGCGGTGTCGGAGACGCATCGCCTAATCCTCGAATCGAGGATTTCAAGGCTGCTGTCCATAGAAAGACCGAGCATGCTCCTGCGTCCGTTTTTGCCGATGAGGGGAGTGCCGTCAACAAATATCGCCGAGTCAACGCCCTCACCGACGTAAAGGTATGCGGTGACGCCTGATGCGCAGTCGGGAAATTTATGCTGCCACGATTTGATTGCGGCGTCGGTGCATTCACGGAACATATCAATACGGACGCCGAGGTAATCCTCGACCGTCTGCCTTATCTCAAACTCGCGCAGCTGTGTGTCGTATTCGGATGAGACAGCGGCACACACACCCGAAAGTGAATGAGAATAAAGGATACTCTCGGAGCGGGATTTAACGCTTGACAAAAACCTGCGCCAATTTTCATCATATGACAAGCCGCGCTGTGGATGATATGCATACGACATCAGCCTCTGCATGGAGGCGTTGGTTATTTCGGCATACAAGTCATCGTGTGAAAGGTCAAGCGCCAAGAAGAGCGTCTCGGTGTTCGGAGCATAAACGCCCGCAGGGCGACCGACTGTATGCCGCTCCGACGCTTTCTCGATTATTGCGCCTTTGTCGAGAAGATACTCGATTATGCTGCTGACCGTTTTCGGGGAAAGACCCGACGATGCAGCAATGTCCCTTTTTGAATGCTCGCCTTTTGACATAACTATGTCAAGAATTAGCTTTATGTTTTTCGTTCTGAACGCCGAACCAGCTCCAAAACAGACGTTTTCCATAGCTTTGCTCCCGCTTGTTAGTTGCTCGACAAATATTTTATACCATAAGTGTGATGTTGTCAAGCGAAAAAAAAGAAAGTACATTTTGAGCTTGTAAAGTGGTGTTGAGCGACTGCAGGAACGATTTGTTGTGCATTATGCACAAATTAAAAGGTGAATCTTTGTGCACAATGCTGAAAATGATTTTTCTTTACGAAAGGTCTTGACATTTTGCCAAAAATGGTGTATAATAAGGACAACAAAAAAAGAGAGGTAACTTGTTATGCTCTTTTTGCTTCCTGAAGTGAGGTATCATATCCTCGAAATTTAAAAATGCGTGTTCGGACGGATGCATCCGTGCGCTGACAGCTTAAGTCCCGACACGCAGAAGAACAACGTGCTGGTACAACACTTGTTGACACGCCTATTTAAATCGGTTCGCACTCAGCTGTCGGAGAGCGACCGCAGAAAAAAATATTTTGGAGGTTAAAATGACCAAAAAGTTTCGAATGAGGCTCTCGCCTCTATCATGAGTATGATACTTGCTGTATCATTCATGTGCATGCCTGCCCTTGCTGCAAGCTCTTCAACAGTTGTGTCCTTTGCTAAGTATACAACAAATACCAGCAATTCTTCCTTTAAAGTTATGGGATCATTGCAAGGAACGGTTGAGTATAATTCCTCTGGCAAGGCTATTTTCAGTACAGTTTACGCAACCAACCGTTACGACTCCTATGAAGGAAAAACATCGCTTCCGTCATATTCTTCGACTCTTCGCATGTCAATTATCGTGATTGGAGAATATGCTTCGGGAGAGTATATGCCTGAGATAAATATTGCGGAACAGACAGTCAGTGATGGTAATTACATAAGTACCGGAACTAAGACAATTTCGTCTTACAACGTTCTTTATCTTGTAGGTCAGTATTCTGCACGTGTACCAAATACATTAACGTATTACACCCCAGACAATCTGTCGATTTGGTCTTCGACAATAATGTCTGAAGGATAGTTCCCGCTTTTTTATGCGGCGGTGATGTAGGCAACACCTTATAATGTGTTGATTTGCACACCGCCGCATTGAAAAAAGAGAGGTAATCATGAAAAAAGCTTTTACGTTTACTTTAATTCTATCGCTTATTTTAGCGCAAATATTTGCCTTTTTGGCTTGCGACCGCGTGCAGATTGCTGAAAGCGAAGACGGAACAATTACATCTTACGACAGCGAGCAGCCGGCTGATAACGCTTACGATATAAGCGAGCCAAAATCCATAATCGGAAGAATGCTGACAGGGTATGTCTATGG
>JAJQHI010000104.1:2495-3654 GCA_021199825.1 Bacillota bacterium | reverse complement strand
GGATGAGGTGGTGTCTGAGTTTTTGTCGGAGTGCGTGATAGACGGGGTGCAGTATGCGCTTCCTTTCATGCGCTCGACTGAGGCATGCTATGTGAATAAAACCTTCGTTGAGGCGCTCGGATTTGAGCTGCCGGAGGTTTTGACGTGGGACTTCATATGGGAGGTGTCCGAGGCAGCGACGGCAAAAAATGAGGACGGAACATATGTTGTCAATGGTCAGACGGTGATGATACCGTTTATTTATAAGTCCACCGACAACATGATGATTACAATGCTGCGTCAGCTCGGCGCGGACTATTCAACGGATGAGGGAGATATTCTCTTATTCAACGATACGACGGAAGGTCTGCTTTACGAGATAGCGGAGCATACGTCGGCGGGCGCCTTCTCAACGTTTACGGTGTCGGGATACCCGGCGAATTTCCTCAATTCGGGGCAGTGTATTTTCGCGATTGACTCAACGGCAGGAGCTACATGGATGGGATCCGACGCGCCGCTGTTAGACATAAGCGAGGACAGAATTGTCGACTTTGAGATTGAGGTTATGACCGTTCCGCAGTATGACACGGATAATGTACAGATGATATCTCAGGGACCGTCAATATGCATCTTTAATAAAGAGGATTCGCAGGAGGTCATGGCATCGTGGCTCTTTGCACAGTATCTTTTGACAAATGATGTGCAGGTTGCGTATGCCGAAACGGAGGGGTACATTCCCGTTACGGAAAAAGCGCAGAGCTCTGAGGAATATCTCGATTATCTCTCGCGTTCGGGAGAAGACAACGACACTTATTATTCTGTAAAGATTGCCGCGTCGCAATTGCTTTACGATAATATTGAAAATACGTTTGTTACTTCGGTCTTCAACGGTTCGACATCACTGCGATCGGCTGCGGGGCAGCTGATTGATACGGTTGTCAAGTCTGTGAGGCGCAGCGAGACTATAGATTCGGATTACATTTCATCGCTGTTTTCCGATGTAACCTCCTTATATAGGCTTGACCAAAACTTGGCGTCGGAGAGCATAACTGAAGGCATGGAGGACTTAGGCGATCTGCCGACCGGAGCTGTAATTTTGCTTTTGGCGATTGCACTTACATGGGTGCTCATTGGGCTATATCTTGTAATCAGCTCCGTGAAAAGGCGGCGCTGAGGTGAA
>JAJQHI010000104.1:1571-2485 GCA_021199825.1 Bacillota bacterium | reverse complement strand
CTTTTCGCTATTGCAAAATCCGAAAGGATGATGTATAATTCTATGGATTCAAAAAAGAAGGGCAAAGCTCTTCGCGAATCAAAATTATTTTTCGGAGGAAGAAAACAATGAAAAGATATCTTGCGCTGGTACTTGCGCTCGTGATGATGCTTGCAGCGTTCACGGCTTGCACCACAGGAGATGAAGAAGAGAGCGGAACATCGACCGATTCCACAGCGGCTGACGAAACAGTAGGCGAGGATACGAAGTCCGAGGGCGTTATGACATACGCTGAGTATGTTGCGGCTGATGTTGACGCACAGGTTGTTGTTGAAACATACATCCAGGCAAAGCAGGGATGGTGGGAAAGTGATGGCGTTGGCGTTGCCACATTCTATACACAGGACTATGACGGCGCGTATTTCCTTTATAATATGCCCTGCACTGAGGACGAGTATGCGCAGCTTACGGTTGGCACCAAGATCAAGGTGACAGGATACAAGTCCGAATGGTCGGGCGAGGTTGAAATTACTGACGCAACCTTTGAGATTGAGGAAGGCACATATGTTGCTGAGGCTGTTGACCTCACATCCGTTCTTGGAACAGACAGCATTTCCGATTATCAGAATATGTTCTTCACGGTGAAGGGACTTACGGTTGAGGCTATCGGACAGGACGCTGACGGCAATGACGTTGCATTCTATTATTCATACGATGGCTCAGGCTCTGAGGGCGACGACCTTTATTTCAATGTTTCGCTCAACGGCACGACATACACCTTCACGGTTGAGTCGTATCTTTGCGACAGCACAACTGATGTTTACAACGCAGTTGAGGCGCTTTCAGTCGGCGATGTAATCGACGTTGAGGGCTTCCTTTACTGGTATGAGGGTGTAAACCCCCACATTACATCAGTAAGCTCTGCTGACTAATTT
>JAJQHI010000104.1:0-1561 GCA_021199825.1 Bacillota bacterium | reverse complement strand
CGGGGCGCATTTTTTGTTATGATACGACATTGAGAAATTGTCTATGCCAATTTTTCAAGTCTGTCAAATATCCGATTCGAATCTATGATTTGAATCTAATATTCATGGTGCAGCGACTGATTTATGATATAATGCTGTCTTTGTTTTCATATGAGCCGCCCATTTTTACTGCAGACGACATGATTTTGTCCGCCTCATCAGAGGAAAGGGATTTGGCGTCATCTGCTGCAAGTCTCATAAGGCGTGAGCCATCCTCGCTGTCGGCTGCCGCGAGCTTAAATACTGGTTCGCCGCTTTGGCGGAGAGAGCCGTTTTGAGGCAGGAAATCACCGGGTCCGCGAGCCTCAAGATCACGCTCCGCGATTTTAAAGCCGTCATACTCTGCCCTCATAACCTTCAGTCTCTCATATGCGCGGGAGTCTTCTTTTTTTGCGTATTCCGAGACTAAAATACAGTATGATTTGCGTTTTCCTCGTCCGACGCGTCCGCGAAGCTGATGAAGCTGAGAGAGTCCAAATCGTTCCGCATTTTCAACAATCATAAGAGTCGCGTTCGGGACGTTCACGCCAACCTCGATGACGGTAGTTGACACGAGTATTTTAATCTCGCCATCGGCAAAGCGTTTCATCGTCTTGTCTTTGTCCTGACCTTTCATCTTCCCATGTACAAAACCGACGGGGATGTCAGGGAAGGTTACCTCAGAAAGCGCAGCCGCATAACCTACAGCGGATTTTAAGCCGTCCTCCTCATCATATGACGGGTCGTCATCGTCTCCGACGGCGGGGCAGACTATATAAACCTGACCGCCCGCGTTAACGTTTTTCCTGATGAAAGCGTTCAGACGTTCCCTATATGTTTCATCAACAACGAATGTATCGACTCGCTGCCGACCCTTTGGCATTTCGTCTATCACGGAAATATTAAGGTCTCCGTAAAGCACAAGCGAAAGCGTCCGTGGAATTGGAGTTGCGCTCATAACAAGCGTGTGAACTCCCGTATGAATGTCGTCACTGCTTTTCTCTGCAAGCGCTGCGCGCTGAAGCGCGCCGAATCGGTGCTGTTCATCCGTTATAACAAGTCCCACCCTGTCAAGCTTAACGGAGTCCTCAATCAGCGCGTGTGTGCCGATTATGAGGTCAGCGCTGAACATTCCGATCCCGCAGCATTGGGAAAGAGCCTCACGTCTTTCAGCCGCTTTCATTGAGCCTACAATAAGCGTAACGTTCATTCCGAGAGGTGACAGCAGGGCTGAGAGATCGCTGTAATGCTGCCTTGCGAGAATTTCCGTTGGTACCATGAGGACAGTCCTATACGAGTTTTTAGCCGTTATATATGCAGCCGCAGCGGCTACAACGGTTTTTCCGCATCCAACATCTCCGACCACAATGCGCGCCATGGGCGTATTCTTTGAAATGTCATTTGCAATATCGGATATGGCGCGAAGCTGCGCTCCTGTGAGAGTGTATCCGAGGCGAGACGTAAATTCGTCAAGTGAAACGGGACGCATCGCGGCAGCTTTTTTCTCGGTTTGCTGTCCCCTTGACTGTTCGATGTGTAAGGA
>JAJQHI010000209.1 GCA_021199825.1 Bacillota bacterium | reverse complement strand
ATTCTGCGTACACCGTTCCTTCAGTTGAGGGACTTGTTGACAGCATCTATGATAATGTTGCAGCCGAAACGACAGCTGCTACAGAAGAAGATGTAACGACAGCTGACGAGGGCATATCCGAGGAAGTAACAACCGCGGATGAAGGCACTGAGGCTGACGTCACAGGCACATCTGAAGCTGTCACGACAGGTGACGCTGAAGAGACTTCATCGGGCTGCGGCTCGGCTCTGGGCGCTGCGGCAGTAATTGTCGCGGTAACAGCTGTATTCGGCTGCGCAGTAGTTAAGAAGCACTAATTTAATAAGTGGCTGATATTTGCGGGGGAGAGCTTTTTGAAAAAAGCTTCTCCCCCGCACCCTTTTCAAAAGCTTTCGGCATAAAAACAAGCCCCGGCACATATCGTGCAGGGGTTTAGTTTTTATTTTTCAAAGGTTTTTTGGACGGGGGTTCGGGGGAGACCTTTTTTGCAAAAAAGGTCTCCCCCGTTCTCTTACTATTCTCTCCCCATCACAGCAGCGGCACCAGAAGCTGAACGCAGTCGCGCACCATTTTCTCGGCAAAGGTGAGCTTCACGCGCTCAACCTTTTCGCTTTTCTGCATTGTCTCGATAAAATCACGCTTCACGGCAGGTATCGCGTCAGCGCCGCACATGAATACAGCATCCTCAAAGTGATGAGCGAAGCTGCGGTAGTCGAAATTTATCGTGCCGCATACGGCGTAAACATCGTCCGATACGACGTTTTTCATGTGGATGAAGCCGGGCAGAAACTCGTATATCTTCACACCGTTTTTGATGAGCGAGCCGTAGGAGCTTCGCGTCATGATGTACACAAGCTTCTTGTCGGGAATTCGCGGCGTGATTATCCGCACGTCAACCCCGCGTATCGCGGCGTTCTGAAGCGCTTCGGTCAAGGTGTTGTCTATAATGAGATACGGCGTTGTGATGTATACGTAGTCGCTCGCTTGGTTTATCATGTTAAGGAACAGGTCCTTTCCTGTCGAGCGCTTGTAAAACGGCTTCGGACCGCTTCCGAACGGGATTATAAATCCCTGCGAGCCCTCTCCCGTGTATGGTCTTGACTCCTTGAAATACTTCACATAGTTGCTGATGGTCTTTTGGTTCAGGTCCCAGTTCATCAGGAATAAGCGCGTCAGTCCCTCAACGCCCGCACCTACAAGACGTATGCCTCCATCCTTCCAGTAGCCGAACCGCTCCTTTTTGTTGATGTACTCGTCCGCTAAGTTTATCCCGCCCGTGTAGCCAACCTTGCCGTCAACCACTATTATCTTTCGGTGGTCGCGGTTGTTGTGCATCGGCGAGGCGTTCGGATAGATGCGCCCGAATTTGTAGCACTCAATCCCCATCTCGCGAAGCTTTCGGTCGTAGTTGGCGGGTAGCGTTCCCATGCAGCCGATGTCGTCGTACAGCATACGTATCTCAACACCCTCGGCGTGCTTTGCCTTTAAAAGGTCCAGCATCTCGCCCCACATCACGCCGAAATCAACAATGAAAAACTCAAGAAAGATGAAGTTTTTCGCGGACATCAAATCCTCTTTTGTCGCCGCGTACATCTCCTCGCCCGTCGAAAAATACTCAGTCTTTGTGTCCGTGTATACATTCGCGTAGATGTCGTCGTGGAATAAAAGCATCGCTTTGCTGTATGTCGCAGGGTGCTCCTCCCTTATGCGATTTGCCACATTCTCGTCGATTCCGTCGCGTTTTTCAACGGAGGACATAATCTCGCTCATCTTTTCAAGGTGCTTCACGTTTTTGCGTGACAGCCGCCTTTCAAAAAAGATAAAGTATATTATAGACCCGGCAAGCGGCGAAATCAGCACTATCGTTATCCACGGCAGTTTGTTTTCGGGGCTTGTGTCGCGGTTCACAATCGAGATGAAGGCAGCAAACGCTACAACCTTGATGAGTATCGAAACTATCGGTGATATTCTCTCAAGAACCATAAACGAGATGACAATCCCCGCAACCTCGACAACAATCAAAAGCGCCGTTATCCCGTATTTTGATAATATGAGCTTTATTTTACGCCAGTTCATGTTTCTCCTCTTAATATTCGCGCTCTTGGCGCTTAATTAAGATATTATAAGCTTTTTTTTGGGATTTGTAAAGAGCAGGACCGACAAATTGTGTCTCACACAGCTCATCGGTCCTGCTTTTTCGCATTATTTGATTCCTGTTACGCTGTAGCCTGCGTCAGCAACAGCTTTTGTAAGGGCTTCGTCGTCCACGGGTGCTGTGAGCGTTACGGTCGCGGTCTTTTTCTTCAGGTCAACCGCCGCGCTCCCCACGCCGTCAACTGACGAGAGTGCCTGTTCAACGCGCATTTTGCAGTGCTCGCACGACATTCCCTTGACGGTGAGCGTCTTTGTATTTGACACTATACTATTCTCCTTTCCGGTTTTGTCCGATTTTATATTATGCTTCGGCTTCCAGAAGCGGAGCCTCAGCGCATTCGAGCAGACGCATACAGATGATAAGCTCATCGCGGCAGCGCCGAACATCGGGTTCAGCTGCCATCCCAAAAGGGGATAAAATACGCCCGCAGCGAGCGGAATGCCTATTGAATTATAAAAAAGCGCCCAGAAGAGGTTTTCGCGGATGTTTCTCATTGTGGCGCGCGACAGCTCATATGCGCCGACAGCGTCCATCAGGCTTGAGCACATGAGCACGATGTCAGCCGACTCAATCGCGACATCAGTTCCCGCGCCTATAGCAACGCCGACATCAGCTCTCGCGAGCGCGGGCGCGTCGTTTATGCCGTCGCCTATCATGGCAACACGCCTTCCCTCCCCCTGAAGGGACGCGACGGCGCGCTCTTTGTCGCTCGGCATAACCTCCGATATGACACGCGAAATTCCGACGCTTTTGCCGACTGCCTCGGCTGTCTTTTTATTGTCACCCGTGAGCATTACAACCTCAAGCCCGCGCTCCTTCATGGCTGATATGGCGTCAACACTGTCCTTTTTCGGCGGGTCGGCTACGGCTATTGTGCCTATAAACTCGCCGCCCTTGGCAAAGTAAAGCGGCGTTTTGCCCGCCTCGGCAAGCTCTCCCGTATCATCTGGCAAGCCCCTCGCGCCGACCTCGTTCATATAACGCAGATTGCCCGCGTATATAGTCTCCCCGTCAATCTCACCCGCAATGCCCATGCCGGGCACGGCACGGAAATTCTCGACAGCAGCAAGCGTGAATGAAGAGTCCTTTGCCGCATTTACAATCGCCGCAGCAAGCGGATGCTCTGACATCGACTCAATTGAAGCGGACAGCGACAAAAGCTCACCGCTCGCTGTCCCGCCCGCGGGGATTATATCCGTCACGACGGGTTTTCCCTCCGTCACGGTGCCCGTTTTGTCAAGAACGACGGTGTTTATTTTGCCGAAGGCTTCAAGCGATTCGGCGGACTTGAAAAGCGTTCCGTTCTGCGCGCCGCGTCCGGTTCCGACCATTATCGCGACGGGCGTGGCGAGTCCGAGCGCGCACGGACATGATATTACAAGCACGGAAACGCCGGCAGTTAGCGCCCCGCCCGCGTCTTTGGTTACAATTATCCATACGGCTGCCGTCACAATCGCGATGGCGATTACAACGGGCACAAACGCACCCGCGAAGCGGTCCGCAAGCTTCGATATAGGAGCA
>JAJQHI010000193.1 GCA_021199825.1 Bacillota bacterium | reverse complement strand
GTTCCTCAGCCTTTTTTCTATACCTTTCAGTCTCACTTCTATTGTAACGCTACATCCGCGGGAGACCTTTTTTCAAAAAAACTGTTGCAATGTTACCGTGTTTCATGATAAAATAAGGTATCAAATTATTTAAGGTCGGAGGGGATGCCATGCCCGAACACAAAATGAAAGGCGACGAGCTTTTGTCAATGCTCAAAAGCTCCGTGCCCGCAGAAAAATCAAGCGCGACGGATGATGAGGCACTTCATCTGTCGGAAGAAGACATGAAATGGTGGCAGGATGCAAAGCTTGGACTTTTTGTCCATTGGGGAGTATATTCTGTCATCGGTCGCGGCGAGTGGGCGTATTACAATGAGCAAATCGCTCCAGACTCGTACAGAAAAAACGCAGAGGAAGATTTTCACCCGTCACGTCCCGCGCAGGATATAACAGACTCTTGGCTCAGTTTAGCAAAGGATGCGGGAATGAAATATGCCGTAATGGTTACACGCCATCACGACGGTTTTGCCATGTGGGACAGTGCATCGAGCCGTGACGGCTTCACCTCTGTCAAATGTGGACCTAAAGCCGATTACGTCCGCGCATTTACGGATTCATGCAAATCATACGGACTTCATACTGGGCTTTACTATTCACCGATGGACTGGCGCTTTGAAGGATATTTCGACCCGAAAGAACATCCCGAAAGCGCTCTTGAGATGAAGGAACAGGCGTATTCGCAGCTTTACGAGCTTTGCTCAGATTATGGGCGTGTGGAAATACTCTGGTATGACGGCGGATGGCTCAACCATCAGGGGAGCGACGCCGACGCCGCGTGGCTTTGGGAGCCGGTAAAGCTCAATCATATGGTGAAGAGCCTCCAGCCGAAAATAATCGTGAACCCGCGTTCGGGCTATGTGGGTGATTTTTCATGCGAGGAGGGAGCGTATCCCGTGACGGGAAAAATTCGCAAAGCCCCATGGGAAAAATGCATGTCTGTCGCCTCCTCATGGGGATACATAAAGGACGATTACGTTTATCCCGGAGAATATCTTATCAGACAGCTTGTTGATACCGCCTCACGCGGCGGAAATCTGCTTTTGAATATAAGCCCCGACGGGGAAGGAAACATTCCCGATGCCGTTAAGGGATCGCTCGGAGTACTCGGTGAGTGGGTTCGGCAGAACGGCGAGAGCATTTACGGCACACGCGGCGGCATATGGGAGCCGATTGACGGTGTGTGCGGCAGCACATACAGGGATGACACCGTATATCTGCACATACTCGATGCGGAAAAATTCAAAAGTGTAAAGCTTCCGACACCGAAAAAGAGAATTGTGTCATCCGAGCTTTTGTCGGGCGGTAGGGTAGACTTTAAAAGTGATGAGGACGGCGTTATATTTGAGCTGCCGTGCGGCGTGACAAATGACATCGTGCCTGATATAATAGTGAAAATACAGCTTGGCTGAAAATATATTTGTGAGGTGAGAACATGATTTTATTACCCGAACCGAAAAGTGTTGCAAAAACCGAGGGCATATATACCATCGGATTTGAGTCAATGATAGTTATCACGACATCCTGCCCGACAGGCGCTGCAGTCTATGCCGATATGATGAAGGAGGAGTTTGCCAAAAGCGCGGGCTTTGATATATCAGTGACCCGCGGCGAATGCCGCCTTGGCGATATAGCCCTTCGAATAGACGAAACGCTTCCCGCAAACGAATATAAGCTTTCGGTGACAGAGAACGGAGCTGAAATAGCGGGCGGTTCCCTTAACTCTCTCGGATGCGGGATTGCGACAATGCGCCAGCTTGTGCGTCAGTACGGTTCGCTTATCCCGTGTGTGGAAATAGAGGACTCCCCCTCGTTCGAATACCGCGGATATTATCACGATGTGACGCGCGGTAGGATTGATACGCTCTCCGAGCTTTACCGCTTGGCGGATAAGCTTTCGTTTTATAAGATAAACCAGCTTCAGCTCTATATTGAGCATACATATCTTTTCCGCGGAATGTCCGAGCTTTGGCGCGACGAAACGCCCCTGACATCGGATGACATCCTTGCGCTTGACACATACTGCTGTGAGCGCGGAATAGAGCTTGTTCCGTCCCTTTCAAGCTTCGGACACCTTTATAAGCTCTTATCCACCGTCACCCACAGCGACCTTTGCGAGCTTTCGGGAAGCGAACACCGCTTGACGCCGTTTTATTTTGAGGAGCGCATGAACCATCACACGATAAATGTGTCAAATGAAGGTGCGCTGCCGCAAATAAAGCGCATGATTTCTGAATATATGGACCTTTTCAGATCGGATAAATTCAATATTTGCGCTGATGAAACCTTTGACCTTGGCGCTGAGAGAAGCCACGAGCTTGCGGAAAGCGTCGGATATGACAGGCTCTATGTCGATTACATAAAGGAGCTCTTCGACTTTTTAATTGAGAAGGGCAAAACGCCTATGTTTTGGGGCGATATTATATCACGCTGCCCCGAGCTTATCTCGGAGCTGCCTGACGGTGTAATATGCCTCAACTGGGGATACAGCCCGTATCAGAATGAATACGACACTAAGGCTTTGAGTGAGGCGGGCGCGGCGCAGTACCTTTGCCCCGGCGTTGCCGGATGGAATATGTGGATAAACTCCATGAATACCGCCTATAAAAATATAAGCCTTATGACGGGATATGCGAAAAAATACGGTGCCCTCGGAATACTCAATACTGACTGGGGCGACTGCGGACATATAAATCAGCCCGTCTTCTCGGTGCCCGGACTTATATACGGCGCCGTAGGCGCTTGGTGCGGCGAGCTGCCCGATTACGATGCCCTGAACCGAGATATATCAATCCTCGAATTTGGCGATCCGTCGGGAACGCTTGTATCGCTTTTGGGAGAGGCGTCGGGGCTTTGCGCATTGCGCTGGGGACACGTCGTTCACGCTAAGGGCGAAACTGAGGCGGGCGCCGAGCTTTCCGAATTTTTCACTGAAATTGACGCATCCTTCGCCAAATCAAATGTTCCGCGCCTGGCGGCATTAGAGAAAGAAATCTGCGCTCTTGCCCCCATAATGCGGTGGGACCGCGAGGTTGTTGGCGTTGCCAAGCTTTCGGTTGAAATGCTTTCGGCGTGGAATGAGGCTGGTGCGTATATAAAGGGTGCGCTTATTCCTGGCTCAGTTGATGATTTTGATAAGAACGACGGCTGCAGAATAGCCTCAAAGCTTGAAGAGCTCATTTACCGCTACGCGAAGCTTTGGAGGAAAATAAGCCGCGAGGGCGACATAAGGTATGTCATTGAGGTTTTCTCATGGTACGCGGACCTTATGAGGTGTCATGCGCTCGGCAAAGAATTCAAGGTGTGAAACTGATATGACAGAAATAAAAGCATCGGGCATAACGCTCGAATTCGATGAAGAAAGCACCAAGTTCACAATTATTACCGGAGACGGTGCTGTTTGGCACTGGCTTGATACCCCCTCGCTTTCGGCAGGCGGAAAGCTTTACAGCTTCACTGACGCGGAAAAAATGAATCATGAGAAGGTCAAAAACGGTGTCGGGGTCGGCATTCGCAGCCGATATGAGGGATTTGGCGGCGCTGATATACGTTTTGAGACGTTTTCTTGGATTGAGGAGTCGTCTGGAAATGTTTTCTTTGAGTGGATTCCGATAAACGAGGTTCCAGACTGCCAAAT
>JAJQHI010000144.1 GCA_021199825.1 Bacillota bacterium | reverse complement strand
TAGTCGTCGCGCCAACCAATACGGGAGTGCTCCCATGCACGCACGTTATTTCTGTGTCAGCGTTTTCAAGAAGCACAGTGCCGCATTTTAAAATTCTCTCCCGCATTTCCCCCGTCAGCTCCGCATCGTGATTGCCGACACCGTAATATACAGGGGAAATGTATGACGCTTCGCGCAAAAATTCATACGCGTTTTCGGGTGATGACCTTCGGTGGATTCCGGATGTATATTTATCGCCCGTTTCAAATAAATCCCCGGCAACAAAAATCACATCGGGCGACGCTGAGGATACAGCATTGATAATTTCACCCGGCGCGCTTTCATGCACGTCCGAAACCAAAACGGCTCGGAAGGCGGCACGCCCCGCTGTGTTAAAATCATAGTGACGCTTATATATTTTGCTCAAGTCTCACCTCGCAAAAGCTTTCTTCTCGTTTTTATAAATATATCGCGTATTTTCTTCATTTCCGTCTGCACCTCGGATGAGGCAAAGTCGCGGTATGTCCACGGAAACACGTTCCATTTACCGCGTGACCAGAAGAGTGTCATTTCAATATAAATACCATCGTAAAGTGCGATTCTGTGTCCCGCGGGCTTTGTTGTCGGCAAAAGAAGCGCGCCGCGTGTTATGAGTCCGGGGTCAATGTTGACCTGCCTTTTTCCGTCTGGCGAAAGGTCGGCTTCAATATTGTTTGTCTCAAGCTTTATTTTGGCGATTTTTGACGGGTCAACATGGCTTTCGAACGAAACGAACACTCGCTTCACCTCTCCAGTCATCTCATAGCTGTAGTAATCGCTGAATTCGGAAAAGGAAAACTCACGCGAAACATAATCTATCCTGCCGTAAAGCTCCGACAATCGGGAAACAGCAAGCTCCCGCATCTCATTGTCCGTATATAATATTCCCGAAAAGAGCTTTTCGGGCTCAAATTCCGCAGGTAATCCCATCGTTGTACCCTCTCCATATAATCAATATTTGTCCTTCCATACGGTGTCCCCATCGGTTGAAATGACAACTACACCGTCAGTATCCGTTCTGTAAACGGTGACTCCGTATTCTGCAAGCCTTGACAGAACATCCTCATGCGGATGACCGTATTCATTGCCCTCACCGCACGATATGACAGCAATTTCGGGTGTTACGGCTTCCAGCAAATTTTCTGAAGTGGCAGTATATGAGCCGTGATGTCCTATTTTGATAACGTCAGAATCGAATGATTCCGCGCCCATGTATTCAATTGCGTCAAGCTCAGCCTCAGTTTCGCAGTCACCCATGAAAATATAGCTCACATCCATGTATTTAAGTCTGACAACGGCGCTTTCGAGATTCAGCTCATCATAATATCCAACAGGTGAGAGAACAGTGAGAGTCACATCTCCAAAGCTAAGTGAAAGCCCCGCATACGCCTCATAAACCGAGCATCCCTCCGCCTCTATGTATTCCATCATGACCTCATATGTTCTGTATTCGCTGACCGCGTCAGGCATGAGGACAGACAGCACATCAAAATTTTTCAAAACCTCATCGGCACCGCCTATATGATCCTCATGCGGATGAGAAAATACAGCGCAGTTTATGGTGTTTATTCCGATTGACTCAATGTATGCGGTGAGCTTATACTGCGATTCATTTGTGCCCGCATCTATAAGTATCGCACCTCCGTTCCAAACCGCCATAGCTGAATCTCCCTGCCCAACATCAAAAAAATACACCGAAAGCTCCGCGCTACCGCTCGAATTCCCATAAAAATAAAAGGCAAGGGCGAGAAAAAATAATATGGCAGCGAAAAGCGCCGCGTAAGCTACAGCTTTGCGAGTGCGCTTTCCGCTGCCACTGTTAAATCCGATTATTTTCAAAGTACTTCAATATATGCTTTGATAACGGCTGACGCTCCTTTAGCGTCAATCTTGGTGGTGTCTATCACCAAATCATAAAGGTTCATCTGACCCCATTTTTGACCGGTGTAGTGCGAATAATAATTTGCGCGGCGCTTGTCAGTCTTAATGCACATGCTCTGAGCTTCCGAGAGCGAAATCGAATGGCGCTGTGCCACCCGCTCCGCACGGACATTCAAGTCCGCCTTCAAAAATACGCGCACTATGTTTTTCTCATCGCGAAGAACATAATCAGCGCAGCGTCCAACTATAATGCAGGACGATTTTTTTGCAAGCTCATGAATCAGGTTCGACTGCTGAACAAAGAGCTTGTCCGACATAGGCATCGTATACTGACTTACGTCATTTATTCCGTAATTGACGGAGCCTATGGCGAGCGTATAAAGGAGACTGCTCTGAGCCTTCTCATCGTGAGATTCAAGCACTTCTTCCTTTACTCCGCTCCTGTCCGCGGACATTGTGATAAGCTCCCTGTCATAGTACGGCATTCCCGTCGCCTCCGAAAGCAGCTCACCGGTGAACCTTCCCGATGCACCGTACTGTCTTGCGATTGTTACAATTCTGTTTGACATTTATTCGTCTCCCTTCTGAAAGTAATAAAATTTATAGATTTATGATTTCAATATTCGGCATCCCATCTGTCAGACCGCGTCCGACAGCCAGCGATACCGCATATTCAAGTCCCGATATAACGGTCGTGCATGTAAATACACGCGCTCCTCTGTATTCATCGCACCCTTTATCCCGAAAAAGCTGCGAAATACCGTCTCCCGTAAATTTCGAATACGCCTCATGCGCTGTCCAAATTTTAAAAAACTCCGCCACACTGTCAGAGGATGAATCAATTCGCTCAATCTCACGCGCCGAGAAAAGTTCCATTGCAATTCTCTCATATGCTCTCTCTCGACTGTAAAGATGCAGCTCCTTATCCTCACCTCGGTCAATATACTCCAAATCAACGCCAATCTCACCTGCGTTTATGCCGACAGCGCAAAGTGCGGCGCGACCGCTGTGGCTCAAATTGAATGTAATATGCGGAAAATTTTTGAGATATGGCTTTCCGCGCTTGCCGTGCTCAATAATAGGTGCGGTTACACCAACCCCTGCAAGGATTTCATCTAAAAGCTTCTCCCCGCATCGGTGAAGCTCACGGCTGCGTTCCTGTTTGGCAGCCCCGGAGCCCCCGCCGACATAATTTGTTTCATATGTCGGCGAGGTCACAGCGGCTTTTAAGATAATTTCAACCGATGACTGGTCGGTCATTATTCCTCACACATATAAGGATATACGACGTCATATGAAGGAACAGTTGTTTCCTTTATGCAGCGTGTGCTGATCCAGCGAACAAGATTGAGAGCGCTTCCCGCTTTGTCGTTTGTTCCCGAAGCTCGTCCGCCGCCAAACGGCTGCTGACCGACAACGGCGCCTGTGGGTTTATCGTTAATGTAGAAGTTGCCCGCAGCGTGAGAGAGAGCCTTTTCCATATGAACGATAACAGCTCTGTCAGATGCAAATATCGCGCCAGTCAAACCATACGGTGACGCGGTATCACAGATCTTGAGCGTCTCATCGAACACGCCCTCAGTCTCATCGTCATAAACGTAAACTGTGAGAACAGGTCCGAAGATCTCCTTGACCATCGACTCGTAGTCAGGCTTCTTAGCCTCAATGAGAGTCGGGTAAACATAATATCCGACAGAATCGTCATATCCGCCAAACACAACCTCTGCATCGGGTGACGCCTTAGCGCGCTCAATATAGCCAACAATGTTGTCGTAGGACTT
>JAJQHI010000110.1 GCA_021199825.1 Bacillota bacterium | reverse complement strand
CCTCTGTTCGCCGAATTGTTTGAAATCACAGGCGTTTCATGCTTCGCATAAGCCTCCTCCAGCGCGCGCGTTTCATCCTTCGGCATATTCACGGCACAGAACACAAAATCGCACATTGACGATACCGTATCCACATCCGCCGCGTCGTATACCGTCATCCCTGCCGCGTCAGCGGGCAAGGGCGCGGTCATTTTCCATCTTCCCTCGACAGCCTCGCCGTATGTTTTCCCCGCGGAGGAAGCGCTCGCCGCCAAAACCGATATTTCAAAGTACGGGTGGTCGTGTATCAGCGTGATGAATCTCTGCCCCACCATTCCCGTAGCGCCGATTATACCTGCCTTAAGCTTCTTCATATATCAAATATACCTCAATTCAAAAATGTCCGCGCTAAACGTGAGGTCAAGCGCACCCGATGCAGCCCGCGCCGATTAAATATTCTCCGCGCCGCGCACCCTCAAAATTTCGTCAATATCGTGATTGATATATTGGTACCCCGTCTCACTTCTCAATCGGCTTCATAGTCGGGAACAGCAGCACATCTCTTATCGACGCACTGTCCGTCAGGAGCATAACAAGTCTGTCAACGCCGAAGCCAAGCCCGCCCGTCGGCGGCATACCATACTCAAGCGCCGTGATGAAATCCTCATCCACCTTAGCGGTGCTTGTCGGGTCCTCCTTCAGCTTTTCCGCGACCTGACGCTCAAATCTCTCGCGCTGGTCAATCGGATCGTTCAGCTCCGAAAACGCGTTGCCCATCTCAGACGCCGAAATGAAATACTCAAATCTCTCGACAAAACGCGGGTCAGACGCCTTGCGCTTCGCGAGCGGACTGTTCTCAACGGGATAATCGTATATTATAGTCGGCTGAATCAGCTTGTCCTCAACAAACGCGTCAAAGAGCTCCGCCAAAACGCTTCCCTTCGTAGCCTCATCCGAAATCTCAACATCATGAGCGCGTGCGTCGTTCCTCGCGTCCTCGTCCGTCTCCCATGAATAATAGTCAATTCCCGAATACTTTTTCACAGCCTCGACCATCGTAAGCCTCTCAAAGTGACCGAGGTCAATCTCCTGACCGTTAAAGGTCACAACGGTCGAGCCGCAAACCTTTTTCGCAAGATAAGGATAAAGCTCCTCAACGATGTCCATCATCCCCTGATAGTCAGTGTACGCCTGATAAAGCTCCACCGTCGTAAATTCGGGGTTGTGGCGCGGGTCCATGCCCTCGTTGCGGAAAATGCGCCCCATCTCATATACGCGGTCCATCCCGCCGACAATAAGCCTCTTCAGATAAAGCTCCGTTTCAATGCGCAGAACCATATCAAGGTCAAGCGTGTTGTGGTGCGTCTTAAACGGACGCGCCGCCGCGCCAAGCTCATGCGTCGTCAGAATAGGCGTGTCAACCTCAAGGAATCCCTTGGAGTCAAGATACTCGCGAATATACGAAATTATGCGCGAACGCTTAATAAACGTGTCCTTCACGTCAGCGTTCATAATCAAATCAACGTACCTCTGACGGTACTTCATATCCGTGTCGCGCAGACCGTGGAATTTTTCCGGCAGCGGAAGCAGCGACTTAGACAAAAGCTCAATTTCAAATACGTGAATCGAAATCTCGCCCTTGTGCGTCTTGAATACCTCACCCGAAACACCGATGATGTCACCGATATCCCACTTCTTATAAGCGCGGAAGACATCCTCGCCCACATCGTTTATTCTGATGTAGCACTGAATCGTCCCCTTGCCGTCCTGCATATGGATAAAGTTCGCCTTTCCCATATCGCGGCGGCTCATAATGCGCCCCGCCATCCTGACAGTCTTGCCCTCGTACTTTTCAAAGTCGGAGAGCACATCCGCCGAATAAGCGTCAAAATCATACCGAACCTTGAGATAAGGGTTGTTTCCCTCATCGCAAAGCGCCGCTAACTTCTCGCGGCGAATCCTCAAAATATCCGAAAGCTCCGAGGCATCATTCAAAGCCTCAGCGCCCGCCGTGTTCTTGTTTTCCTCACCCATAATTATATATCCTTTGTTCTTTCAACATCAAGTACAAGCAGCGTCATAGTAGAGCCGCTCGGTGTCGGCACCGTAACCGTGTCGTCAACCTTTTTGCCCATAAGCGCCGCGCCTATAGGCGACTGATCCGATATCTTTCCCGCAAAGGCATCCGCCTCATTCGAGCCCACAATATCGTACTCCACCTGCTCGTCGTATGTCTTGTTGAGCACCGTAACATGCGCGCCGAGGCTTATCACGGAGGTGTCAACCTCCTCCTCCTTGACGACAACAGCGTTGTTGAGAATCTCCTCAAGCTCGGATATCCTGCTCTCAACCTTCGCCTGTTCGTCCTTCGCCTCGTCATATTCGCTGTTCTCCGAAAGATCTCCGTAGCTTCTCGCCAAGGCGAGCGCGTCCTTAACCTCCTGACGGCGCTTATTTTTCAGATAATCAAGCTCCTCAACACACGCCTGATAACCGCTTTCCGTAAAATGCTGCTTTCTTTCAGCCATAGATAATTTCCTGCCTTCAATCTATTAAAATTTATTCGCTTCCCAAAAGAAGCTCCACCGCATATTGCAGCTGGTTGTCATCCTCATACTCAACCTTGAAAAGGTTCGTGCTCGACAAAACCTCGTTCGGCTCAACCACGACATCGGGAGTAATTCCGACCCCCTCGTAATTGTCCGAGTACGGCGGGCTGTACATCTTGTATGAAATCGAAAGCGCCGACCCGTCGGAAAGCGCCATTATCTGCTGTACCGTCCCCTTGCCGTATGTCTGCACGCCTATAACAGTCGCCGAAATTTCACCGGTCGATGCGTAATCCTGCAGGGCTGAGGTAAAAAGCTCACCCGCAGACGCCGTGCTGCCGTTGCATATAACGACAAGCTCCATGTCAAGGGAGTGTCCGTCAGAGGCATATCTCACCTCTTCCTCGCCGTCCTTGTCCACAAGCCTCACTATCGGTCCGCCGTCAGGGAGAATATAGTCAAGCACCGCCTGAACAGACGTCAGAAGTCCGCCCGGATTGTTGCGCACATCGAGCACCAGGCTATCGCACCCTTCGCCCTCAAGATACTCAACCGCCTCCACAAACTGCGAGTACGTACCGCTGTCAAATGACAAAATCCATATATATCCGACGCTCGGCTCATCCTCAATCACATAATATATGACAGTCTGCTCGGTAATCTCATCGCGCATAACGGAAACATCAAAAAGCTCACCGTCGCGCAGTATCGTCAGGTTAACATATGTTCCCTGCTCGCCCTTTACAGCGTAAATCGCCGGATAATATCCAAACTCCGATACAAGCTCGCCCTCAACGGCGTAAATGATGTCCCCCGACATAAGTCCCGCGTCAAGCGCAGGTGAATCAGGCATGACATTGACAATTTCAATCGCCTCATAGTCGGCGTTATACACAACGTGAACCCCGATTCCGTCAAGCTCCGCGTTGTAGTCCGCTATCATATCGGCGTATTCCTCCGCCGTCATGTATGAGCCATACTTGTCGTTTGCCGAAACATACGCGTCAAGCACCGCCTCAATGCTCGCGTCCTCATCGATTTCACCGATAAAATACTCATCGTAAATCGACATGATACTGTAAAGCTTCGCCAGAAGCTCGCTGTCAAACTCCTCGCTGATTAAAAGGTCGTTGTACTTTTCGCGGTATAAGTTCCCGACCAATAC
>JAJQHI010000228.1 GCA_021199825.1 Bacillota bacterium | reverse complement strand
CTCCCATGTAGGAAAGCTCGCGCAGCTCGCGGTAGGTTACCACATCAATCTCAAGCGGATTTTTTATAATGTGTGGGTCCGCCATCAAAACGCCTGAAACATCAGTCCAGTTTTCATATATATCGGCGCCTGCCACGCCCGCGACAATTGAGCCTGTTATATCGGAGCCGCCGCGCGAAAACGTTGAAATCGTATCGTTCGGCATTGAACCGTAAAAGCCCGGAATCACTGCGCGCTCGTGCATTTTAAACTCTGCCGACATCGCGATTGTGGTGCGGTCGGAATCAAAGCTTCCGTCTGATTTGAGGAATATCACGTCAGCCGCGTCAATGAAGTCGTAGCCGAGATACTTTGCCAAAATAATCGAGTTGAGATATTCGCCGCGTGAGGCTGCGTAGTCGCGTCCGGCAAGACGCTGCATGGCGTCGCGAATCCTCTGATATTCGTCAGTCAGGTCAAGGTCAATTCCGAGCCCTTCAATGATTGAGTCAAATCTCATTTTTATCGCGCTGAAAAAATAGGTTATGTCAAGCCCCGCTACAGCCATGTCGTAGCAGGCATAGAGCATATCCGTAATTTTTGTATCGGTTTCATACCTTTTGCCCGGTGCGGAGGCGACTACGTATCGTCTGCTCTCGTCCGACTTTATAATATCATATACTTTTTTGAACTGCTCGGCGGTTGCAAGTGATGTTCCGCCGAATTTTACTGCCTTTATCTGCACAATCTGACCTCTTTAATAAAATCCCTTTGAAAAGCGAGGATAAACCCCGCCTCCATACATTATATGCGAGAAAGCGGGGTTTGTCAATAACTTATGTGTTGTGGTTTTGATGGTTTTTCGCGAAAAAAGAGCGATATTGTCGTTCAATTTTGCGAATAGAGCGGAAAAAGACGGGATTATATTTCCTTAAGCATCAAAATGAGTGCTGTCATGCTCATCATTTTCCGTGTCATTTCTCCCACCGGGCGCGTCTTTGGGAGGCTGTCCGTCAAACGGAGGTCTTCCGCCGCGGGGAGCGCCCTTGGGAGGCTGTCCGTCAAACGGAGGTCTTCCGCCGCGAGGTGCGCCCTTGGGAGGGGCGCCGTCAATGGCAGGTGTGCTGCTTTCAGCTGAGGTTTCATCGCTTTCGGCTTCGCCATCAAGCGTGTCGTTTTCGTCAACCTCTGTAAGATAGCGGCTTGCCTGAGTTGTGAAGAGCTCGTAATAGCGTCCCTTCTTGTTCATCAGCTGGCTGTGGTTGCCCTCCTCGATAAGCTCACCGTATTCGATGACCAATATCTTTGACGCGACAGTTGCGCTTGAAAGTCTGTGTGATACGAATATCGTGGTCTTATCTTTGCTGAGGTTGTCGAACTGATTGAATATTTCCTGCTCGGCGATAGCGTCAAGTGACGCCGTAGGTTCGTCGAGTATGAGGAAATCGGAGTCGGAATAGAACGCGCGCGCTATGGAGAGCTTCTGCCACTGACCGATTGAAAGCTCAATTCCGTCCTCCTCAAAGTAATGCATAAGCGGCGTTTCATATTTTTCGGGAAGCTTATCGATGAAGACATCGGCGCTTGACTGCTTTGCCGCGCCTTCGACATCATCGGTGGAGTGTCCCTTGGCTATGTCGCCGAATTCGATGTTTTCGGATACGGTTACGGCGTATTTGCCGAAGTCCTGGAATATGATGCCGAACATCTGATAAAGCTCATCCGTATCGTATTCCTTTATGTCGTGTCCGTCAAGGAGAATAACTCCCTCGGTCGGGTCATAAAGACGTGTCATCAGCTTGATAAGCGTTGTTTTGCCCGCGCCGTTAAGTCCGACAAGCACGCATGTTTCGCCTGCGTCAAGCTTGAAGCTCATGTCCTTGATAACCATCTTTTCGGTTCCAGGATAGCGGAAGCTTACGTGGGAAAATTCGATTGTATGTCCGACGTGGCGGTTTACGTGACGCGGTTCAGGCAGGGAGGAGACTATCGTCTTCTTCTCGCTCATAAAGAGAATGAGGTTTTCAATGAAGAGTCCGCCCTCATAAATGGTTGAAAGCAGTGATATGAGGGATGACACTGAGCTTGACACGCTTGTCAGCGCGTTTGTCCACAGGGAGTAGCTGCCGATTGCAACGTCGTCGCTGAAGAACACGCGGCTGGCTATGTAAAGATAGAGCAAGCAGTTGACAACTGACGTGAAAATTGAGATCGATATGTGCCAGACGTTCTCGTTGACAATCAGCTTTTTGATGCCGGCAAAGTACTTTTTGAAGGTTTCCTGATATCTGCCGATGAAGGTGTCAGAGAGGTTGAAGAGCCTTATCTCCTTCACCATATCCTTGTTTACCATCAGGTTTGAATAGTACTCCATCTGACGGCGGTCCTTGGAGCGGCGGCGCATATAGTGGAAGTTCTTGCGCCTGTAGGTGAAGTTGATTATCGTTGTCGGCAGGGAAATGAGAATCACAACAAGCGCAATCCAAGCTCCCGCAGCGGTGAGAACGACTATGTACGATACCATCGAGATAATGGTTGATACGAGGCTGAAGGTCGAGCTCATTATCTGCACGGGGCGCGAGCCTGCCTCGCGGTTTGCGTTTTCGAGCTTCTCATAAAACGACGGCATATCGAAGCTTGCGAGGTCAACCTCCTTGGATTTTGAGATAATCTTCACCTTGATGTGGTTTGTGACTATCTCGCCTGAGATGTTGACGAACATGTTGTATAAGCTTGATACTATCGAGTTGAGAAGTGTATACGAAAACTGAAGCACAAGGAGGAAGATTACAAGTCCCCATGCACCGTCAGATTCGGTAAGGTCGCCGACAAAGTTTATCGCTATCTGACCTACAAGCGAAAAGCTTGCAGGATCGGTAGTATTGACAAGTGCGTTGATAAGGTCGGCGGCAATGAGTGATCCGAACACGGGAATAACGCCGTTGAAAAACGACATGAAGAGCATGATGAAAAGCAGAGAGGGTCTTGCTTCCCATACAAGCTTAAAGATATAAAAGAGACGGTAGGTGAATCCCGAAACGACTTTCCAGACGTAGTCCGGCACTTCTTTTATGTTGGTCGGCTTTTTTGGCTTAAGCTGCTCATACATTTTTTCGCGACCGCCTCCGGGAGGAGGTCCCATCATAGGTCCCATAATGTTTGTTTCCTTTCAAAATAGTTTTATTTGCTCTCTTTTATTGAGATATCAGCAATTGAAGATATTTCAGCGGTCAGAGCACCCGTCGTGAGAGTTGACAAGCTTTGAAAGAAGCTCGCCGAGAGTTTTCTTCTCCTCTTCAGTAAGAGGTGAGAAAAATTCCGCCGCGTGTGATTCGTGCCGCCTGTGGATGTCCTCACAGCATGCGCGTCCCGCGTCAGTTATAAAGACGTTGACCTCGCGTTTGTCAGTTTCGCTGCGTTCACGCCTTATCATGCCCTCTTCCTCAAGCTTTGTGAGGGACTCCGAGAGAGACTGTGGGCGAATTGAAAGCATTTCTGCCAGCTGCTTTTGTGTCAGTCCATCCTGTTTTGACAGCACGGTTATGATGTGTCCGCGTCCTATATGAAAAGGTCTGTTTGGTGCGCCGCGCGGCGGTGCCTCTTCGGGAGGAGGTCCCGGCGGAGCATCTGACGGATCAGGGGGCGGCTCACTGAACGCATCTCGCCTTGATTGAATTTCTAGACGGCGAAGGATCTGAATGAGTTCTGAATTTTGCATTATGTTT
>JAJQHI010000117.1 GCA_021199825.1 Bacillota bacterium | reverse complement strand
CGGTTCCTGGATTGAGCACGGCACCGCACCCGACCTCAACACCATCTCCGACAATGGCTCCGAATTTCTTTCTTCCGGTTTCTATATCGCCGTCCTTTGTGTGAACGGGCACGAGACGCTTGTCGCTTTTGACGTTTGATGTCAAAGAGGAGGCGCCCATGTGAGCCTTATATCCAAGAATTGAGTCGCCCACATAATTATAGTGCGGAACCTGAACGCCGTCAAACAAAATGACGTTTTTCAGCTCCGTAGAATTTCCGACAACACATCCCTTACCTACAAGAGCCGAGCCGCGAATGAAAGCGCAGTGGCGAATTTCGGTTCCTTCCAATATAATGCACGGTCCCGTTATTGAGGCGCTTGGCGCGACCTTTGCGGATTTGGATATCCAAACACTAGGCGATGGGCTGTAGTATTCGTCAGGAGAGAGCGTCTCACCGAGAGATTTAATATATTCGGTGATTTTTCCAAGCACCTCCCACGGATAAAAAGCACCGTCGAAAATATCCGCGAAATCAGTCTTTGAGAAATCCAAAAGCGATGATGAGCTAAGATAATTGTATGTCATTTATACACCGTATCCCTTTGCCTCGATTATTGAGACTAATCTGTCCACTACACTCCGGCAAAGCTCCGTGTCCTCACCCTCAGCCATAATGCGGATGAGAGGCTCAGTTCCACTCTTGCGCAGAAGCAGACGCCCCGCGTCGCCGAACTCAGATGTGATTTTTTCGGCTTCGGCTTTTATATCCGGGTCCTCAAGCACCTCATTCTTGTCGCGAACGCGGACATTTTTGAGAACCTGAGGGTAAATCGTAACGGGAGCCGCAAGCTTTGAAAGCGTCGGCTTGTTGGCGAGGATCTCCTCCATTATCATAAGGGATGTCAAAATTCCATCGCCTGTCGTCGCGTATTTATGGAGTATTATGTGTCCCGACTGCTCACCGCCGAGAGAATACCCTCCCCTTGTCATCTCCTCGTACACGTTTTTGTCGCCGACATCAGTCGTAACAATATTTATACCATGTTCCGACGCCGCGCGCTTCAGTCCCGCATTTGACATGATGGTGGTAACAAGAGTATTATTCTCAAGCGCTCCGCGTGACGCCAGCCTTCTTGCGAGAATAAACATCAGCTTGTCGCCGTCAACCACCTCACCATTTTCATCAACGGCAATGCACCTGTCGGCATCCCCGTCAAAGGCAAATCCCACATCAAGGTGATTTTCCTTTACATATTTGCAGAGCCCCTCAATATGAGTCGAACCCGCGTTCTGGTTTATGTTCTGCCCGTCGGGCTGACCGTTTATGACATAAAGCTGCGCTCCGAGGGTTTCAAAAACAGCGGGCGCGATTCTCCATGACGCGCCGTTTGCGCAGTCAATGGCGATTTTCATCTGACGATATGAATGCGTGACGACTGAAATCAAAAAGCCTACGTATCTGTTGCGCCCCGCAATGTAGTCTATGATAACTCCCACGCGCTCACGAGGCGGCAGCGGAAGATCATCTCCCGCAATTCCGAACGGCTCCAGATCCCCGTCAATGTACGACTCGATCAGGGAAAGAACCGAATCCTCCATCTTCTCGCCGTATCTGTTTACAATCTTGATTCCGTTGTCGTAATACGCGTTGTGAGACGCGGAAATCATCACGCCGCAGTCAAAATTGTCCTGTCTTGTCACATACGAAACGCTCGGCGTCGTCGTGACATGAAGGATATATGCGTCAGCGCCCGACGAGGTGATTCCCGACGCTATGGCATATTCAAGAGTGTAGCTTGAGCGCCTTGTGTCCTTTCCTATGCAAATCTTCGGTCTGTAATTTCTGTCGCGGCAGCCGGAAAGGGGGGACGAGTAATACCATCCTAGAAACCTTCCTATGCGAAACGCCTGATCCGCACGCAGCGCAACGTTAAATTCGCCGCGGAAGCCGTCCGTTCCAAAGTATTTTCCGACCTTTCTTGTCGGCGGGTCAACCTTTTCCAAGGCAACGGTAACCTCCTCGCGGATAAGCTCATCTGCAGTTACGCCGAAAAGCGCGCACATCTGCACAATCTTATCGATTCGGGGGTCAGCCTGATCCATTTCCCATTTTGAAACTGACTGACGTGACACCCCAAGCTTATACGCAAGCTCCTCCTGCGACATTGAAAGCCGCGTTCTGTAGTATATTATCTTGTCGGCAAGCTTCATTTCATGCTCCTTTAATGTCGTTTATAATTCGCTTTACATTATAGTACGGCGAACAATACACTGCAACCAATTTAACTTTGATTTTATCGAAAACTTATCCGCAACCGTAAGTTGCAAATTCGACGGCTTACAGAACAGATTTCTTTCTGTCTACGAAAGAATATCACATATCGAGCCTTTTTTCAATAGCATACATGAAAAAAGTGTTTGACAAAGCGCCTCTATGATATTATAATTATAATCAGAACTCTAAAAAACATTCTGGGGGTCTTTATGCTCTTTGTAAAAAACGATGTGACCATGAATATTGAAGGGGCAATGAGGGGTGCGCGCAATCCCTTGAACAGCTGGGCGCGCTCTGACAGTCATTATGACAATGACGGGAAATACATTTTAGGTGAAAATGACCTGTCCCTTGCGGTAAGGCTTCGCCGCGCCGGCAGCGACCACAGAAAATTTCTGCGTCAGATTATAGTCTCCGCCGACATCACGGCGCCCATATACTGGTGGAAGGAATTTGACACATATAAGGTGGGCACCGTCGCAAACTCGACCTCCACCATGCACAAAATCCATTCAAAGGAATTTGAACGCGACGACTTTTCTCACGACCATATGTCGGAAGGAGCACTTTCTGCTCTTGACACACTGATCGATTACCTTGAGGCAACAAGAAAAAAATACGTCGATACTAAGGACAAATCATATTGGTACGATTTAATTCAGCTTTTGCCGTCAAGCTACAATCAAACGCGCACGGTAACGATGAATTATGAAAATCTCATCAATATGTACTTTGCCCGCAGAAATCATAAGCTTGAGGAGTGGCACACATTCACCGATTGGATAATGACACTTCCCTACGCGCACGAGCTGATTGCCTGCGACATTCAGGAAAACGACGGCGAGAGCGCAAACTAAAAAAATATCACGTCCCCGACAAAGCCTATGCTGAGCCTTGTCGGGGATTTTTTCGTGCGTTCTTATTCGCCGTTTTACTCGCTTTGTAAATTCTAAAAGACAGTATTCAACCCGTTTTGCATCGCTTTTTGTCATAATTGCATTATTGAGTGCGGAACCTGCCGAGAAACTTTTTGCATATTTTTGCTTTTCACCTCTTGTAAATCTTCGGGTTTTGTGTTATTATATTCTATGTCAATAAAACATCTTAACGGGGTGACAGAAATGGAACAAAACATAAAAATCCTTATCGCCGACGAAAACGGCGAGGCACGAAGAAAATGCAGAGATGCGCTCGTAAGAGCGGGCTTCCGCTCTGTCGATGAGGCATACAACGGCGAGGATGCGCTTTCCAAAATTAAAAGCACACATCCCGACGTTGTAATTGCGGACATCTGGCTCTCTAAGCTTGACGGTATCGGGCTTATCAGGACATGCAAATCTCAAATCTACGGTGCAAAGCGACCGATATTCATCATAGTATCGCTCGTTTCAAATCAAAACATCCTGCTGGACGCTATGAACGCTGGCGCGTCGTTATGTCTGATAAAGCCGCTTGACATATCAAGCCTGATAG
>JAJQHI010000139.1 GCA_021199825.1 Bacillota bacterium | reverse complement strand
TCGGCAGCGCGCTCTGCAATGAAGTATTTTCGCGCCTCAGGCGAGAGCTTTTCAAAGTCGCCGCCCTATGTGAGTATTTCAATGGGAGAGTTTCGAGTCATGCCGTGAAGCGCCGCAATTCCCGCCTCATCAGCCGCGAGCAGCCGGGTATATGTCGGAAGCTTTCCGCGAAAGGGCTCGACCCCAAGCGCGCAGAAAAGCGCAGAGCGTCTTATGCGCGAGTTTGTATACTGCTTTGTCGCGGAAAGCTCAAGCATTTCCTCATAGCTCCCTGCCGCTCTCGCGGATGATATGATCCGCCGTCCGACGCCTCCCGCGCATTCGGCGTATTTTTCGGCTTCCGCCTCTTCCCTCATGCGAAGGGAGAAGAGCATCGCGTCGCCCGCGCGTTCGGGATATGTGACGCCATACCTTTCGGCAAATTCAAATATAGCGTCAGAGGAGGCTTTGGGCATGAAGCGCGCCGCCTCGTCAAGTCTGCCCTCCGTTATCAGGCGGCGCAGGAGCGACGCCGAGGCGATATTGCTGTCGGCATCGTCTGAATCGTGGCGTGCGCCGCGCCTTTTTACGGCATAGGGAGTGAGAGGCGATGAGGTCGTGTCTATGGCTTTCACATATTCAGCAGCAAGGGTATCGTTGGGAGAGGACAAAAGCTCGGTGCCGTCGTCTCCATAAAGCTCACGATAAGCGGCAGCTCTGCCGCGGGCGGCATGATATTCATGTCCGCCGGATTTAACAAGTGAGGTGAGGTTATCCGATGCGAGGCGGCGGGCGACCGTTTTGATTTTATCAATGTCGCCGCATTCGCTTCCAAACGCCAGAATATGCTCCTCCGTCGGGTACGCAGCCAAAAGCGCGTTAGCTATGGAAACACCCGCCGCGGCGAAATATTCGGACGACGAGGCGCACCATGGAAACGGGAGGGAGAGCACAAGATTGACGCCTGAGTCAAGTGCAGCTTTTGCGCGTGTAAATCTGTCTGTCAGGGCGGGAGTTCCGCGCTCGGTGAAGTTCCCGCTCATTATGGCGGCGACGACCGCGTCGGGGGCTTGCTCCTTTGCGCGTGAGACAAGGCAGCTGTGCCCATTGTGAAACGGGTCGTATTCCGCTATGATAAATATAAGGCGCATATTTTACTTCCCGCGGGAGCCGGTGTATTCGTCCGCGAGCTCCTCGGCGAGTGTGATATTCACCTTTTCGGAAAAGCATTCAATTACGCGGGCGTATTTCATCTGCAAAAGTATAGGGCGCGCGTTCATACGGATTCGCTCCTTTCAAAATGAAGTGTCAGGTCAATCGCTTTTTGGGTGCGGAAGCAAATCTGCATATTTGGCGCCTCAAAGCGAAGGCGCTTTATCGCCTCGGATTTTTCTATGCAGAATACGACAAATTCAAGCTCTTTTTCGTTTTTGAGGGTTTTCGGTTCTTGTCCTCCGCCGCAAATATAATCACTGCGTTTAATTATACCGCAAAAGCGCACTGTTTTCAAGCTATATAACGCAAAAAGGCATCGGCGGGGACACCGCCGACGCCAAAAATGACGAATATTTTTATTTTTCGCCGCCGCACCCGGCAAGCATTGCGAGCGAGAGCGCGAGATTTTCGTTTTCGACGGACACGCCGTCGGGGACGCTGAGCCTTACATGGGCAAAGTTGAGTATCGCGTCAATGCCGCAGTCAATCATCATGTCGCACACCGTCTGCGCCGCTGACGCGGGGACGGTTATAATCCCGATTTTGACGTTATTTTTGCGGCAGTACTCGCACATTTCGGATATGTGAAGCACGTTTTTGCCGCTGCCGCTTATGTCCACACTGCGCTTTTCGGGGTTTTGGTCAAAGGCGGTATTTACGGATATTCCGTATTCAGCGAAGCCCTCATAGCCCAAAAGCGCGCGTCCAAGCTTTCCCGCACCGACAATCACAGCCTCAATTTCGCGCTGCGGGCAAAGAATGCTCTCAAGCTGACTTTTAAGCTCGGATGTGACATATCCCGTGCGGGGTCTGCCCGTTCCGCTGACAGAGCCCAAGTCCTTTCTGACCTGAACCTCTCCGTAGCCGAGCGCCTTTGAAATGGATGTCGCAGATATATTGACCGTTCCCTCTTTTTCAACAGCTCTCAGATATTCAAGATACTCCGGGAGCCTTGACATTGTAGCCTTTGAAATCATCAGAACCTTCGTTCACCTCCGTCCGCGAAAGCTACGCATATTTATTTATTTTACATTACACCCCCGCAAATGTCAATGTGAAATGCAAAAAAAGCATATCAGAAATACCAAAAATGCATATGCATAATATTTGCGTATCGCATGAATACGTGTGTATGAAAAAGGGCGGCAGACAAAACACTGCCTGCCGCCCTTTAGTTTTCTTATGCTTAAAATCAGAAATCCACTTCCGTGTCGTAGTAGCAGCACTTGAGGAGCTTTTCCATCTCCTCCTGCGTGGGAATGCGCGGGTTGGAGCCTGTGCAGGCGTCACCGATTGCGTTTGCGGCAATGGCGGGAAGTCTTTCAAGGAACACCTCTTCGGGAACGAAGCCATGCTCTGTGGGATAGCTGTCTGCGCCGTACTGACCGATGCTGTGAGGAATGTTGAGGTCATCGTTCATGCCTCTCAGGTAAGCGATGAGGAGAGCTACCTTTTCGTCGTCGCTCTGCCCGCCGAGCTTCATGAAGTCAGCGATTTCGCCGTATCTCTTCTTAGCGGTCTCGTCCTTCGCGTTGAAGGCGATTACCTTCGGCAGGTACATAGCGTTTGCGGCACCGTGAATGATGTGCGCACCATAGTCAGCGAATGCGGCACCCGTCTTATGAGCCATTGAATGTACGATTCCGAGAAGAGCGTTGGAGAACGCCATTCCGGCAAGGCACTGAGCGTTGTGCATGCTGTCGCGCTTGTCCATGTCGCCGTTATACGAATCAACGAGCGAGTGCTCGATCATCTCGATTGCGTGAAGAGCGAGCGGGTCGGTGTAGTCGCAGTGAGCCGTTGAAACGTAAGCCTCGATTGCGTGTGTGATGGCGTCCATTCCGGTGTGAGCCACGAGCTTCTTAGGCATTGTGTGTGCGAGCTCAGGGTCAACTATAGCAACATCGGGCGTAATCTCAAAGTCAGCTATCGGGTACTTGATTCCCTTTTCATAATCAGTGATGATTGAGAACGCTGTTACCTCTGTAGCTGTGCCTGAGGTTGAGGAGATCGCGCAGAAACGAGCCTTGCGGCGAAGCTCCGGAATGCCGAATACATGGCACATCTCCTCGAATGTAATTTCGGGATACTCGTACTTGATCCACATAGCCTTCGCGGCGTCAATGGGCGAGCCGCCGCCGATTGCGACGATCCAGTCAGGCTCAAATTCGAGCATAGTCTCAGCGCCCTTCATAACTGTCTCAACGGACGGGTCGGGTTCGATATTTTCGATGAGCTTAACCTCGAAGCCTGCCTCCTCAAGATATGATACAGCCTTGTCAAGGAAGCCGTAGCGCTTCATTGAGCCGCCGCCTACGCATACGACAGCCTTCTTGCCCTTGAAGCTCTTGAGCGCCTCAAGAGCGCCTTTTCCGTGATAAATGTCTCTCGGCAATGTAAAACGTGCCATGATGAGTTTCTCCTTATATTTTCCACATTATTTCGGATGCCGAAATCGGCTCTCCGATTACGCTATTATTGTATCAGAACGGCGCGGGCTTGTGAATTGTTTTATTTATATATCGGTATTGTATTTATCGATAT